>JAUIJG010000164.1 GCA_030431355.1 bacterium | reverse complement strand
GCTGAGAGCTTTATAGAATGCAAGGGATTTTCACAAGAAGATCAAATGGACCGATATATTAGATGGTTCAAAGATGGACACTTAGGAAGCAATGGCAAATGCTTCGACATCGGCATAACGACAAGGCAAGCACTCGACAAGTATTCTCAGACCGGCGATCCCTACTCAGGCTCCACCGATAGCCGCAGCGCAGGCAACGGCTCGATAATGAGGCTGGCACCGGTACCGATGTTCTATGCGAGAGACGCCAAGAAAGCCATAGAGAATTCTGCAGAAAGCTCTCGTACTACCCATGGTGCCCTGGCATGCCTCGACGCATGCAGATTATTTTCGGCACTGATAGTTGGTGCCCTCACAGAAGTTGACAAAGAGAAACTGCTCAGCGCCAACTACTGCCCTGTTCAATTAGACAATTACTGGAATCAATATCCCCTATGTCCGGAGATAGCTGAGATAAGCGAGGGGTCTTTCAAACGAAAAGAACCGCCGGAGATACAAGGCTCGGGTTATGTGGTCAAATCCCTGGAGGCGGCACTCTGGGCGTTCTATAAAACCGACACTTACAAAGATGGCTGTCTGCTCGCGGTGAATCTAGGAGACGATGCCGACACAACCGCTGCGGTGTACGGACAGTTGGCAGGCGCGTTCTACGGAATACAGGGCATACCTGCCCCATGGATTGAAAAACTCGCGCTGAGAGATACGATATACTCTTTCTCTAATCAACTTTATGAGCTGGCTCAAAATGAAGTATAGAATCGCAATTGCTTATTTGATATCACTGCTTCTGGCAGGCTGCGCCTCGTCGAAAGAAGTGAAACCAGATAAAGTGAATTCTGAGAAAGCTCCAAAGGCAGAAAGTCGAGACGACCTGCTGTCGATGAAGCAAGGCGCGGTGCTTCTCAGCGCATCAAGCGAATTTAGGAACTCTTGTGAGACCGCGTTTGAATTGTTCGACGATTGCGCCTACACGCACTGGAGCAGCGCGACCAAGAAATCCTGGAACAATAAGTTTGTTGTTGAACTACAAAATCCATGCCGGCTAACGGATATATTCATTAACAATGAGCATGGGCGCTCGTCCGCTTTCCCGGGGATGTTGGCAAAGACCGTGCGTGTCATGGCGTCAACGACCGCACCGGATTCCGGTTACGAGGAACTGGCAGAAGTAGAAGTACCCAAAGCTGGCAGCAAACGCATAACCCTCGATAAAAAATCGGGAGCAACTCCTTATAAATGGTTGCGTTTCAATGTAGTGGATAACTGGGGTGATAAAGACTCAACTCAGTTGTACGAAATACAAGCTTACGGGACACCAGTTGTTGACGATGTAGACAATAAGAAGCCAAGTTTTAAAGATGGCGTTTTCGGTGGCACCTGGTGGCCGCTGAAGTTCGAATCAGAAGGCAATGTTCTGTTCGGCTCTGCCTGCAAACCATACAAAACAGATGAGGGCATGCTCGGCTCGATACAGGGGAATCAGGCACGTGTGTTCATGCCTAGTATCGAAAAGCCGGGTGTGGCTATCTTGACCCAGTCAGCAGATGGAGAGATAGTAAACATCTCACACTATTCACAGTTTGGTCCCGGAGAATCTACCGGCAATTTGTACGCCCTACTAAAGCGTGAAAAGTCAGCAGAATGCAATCCAAAACTGGTCAAAAATGTCGAGACTTTGATAGCGAACTATCTTAAACGTTATCACAAGGCAATTCTTTATGGCATCGACTTCAAACCAGATTCTGCCGAGCTTACTCCCGAGTCGGATTCTATTTTGAACGCGGTCGTCTCAGTGATGAAGAGTCAGCCCAGGTTGCGGCTTTCAGTGGAGGCGCATAACGGATGGACCGACAGCAATCCAATAAAAAACATCGCTCTAGACTTTCATGATGACTCTATTGAATCGCACAATAAGCTCTCGGAAGCTCGTGCCAATGCGGTTGTAGAATGGTTGTCCAATCACGAGATTGAGCGCTCGCGACTGGAGGCAAAGGGCTGGGGGAAGGAAAAACCGATCAAGCTAGATGGTATCTTGACTCCGCACCAGTCTCTCATTCTAAACCGGCGAGTTGAGTTCGTTGTTATTGACGGATCTGCGAAGGTGGTGGAAAAATTCGGCGATTTTTAAGAGCCTGCAACTTGGCTCGCACTGAGGCTCCGTAGTTTCTCACTTTAGGACCTCTAGATAAGGACGAATTACCGTCTTAACGCGGCAACGGATTGCCAAAGAGTTCCAGATGGATGCAACCACTATTGGCGCTAGAAAAGAAAAGCCAATCTCGATTTTTTATCGCAGGTCTAAAGAAACAACGATTGTATTCAAAAGCGAGTGCTCTAGATTCGAATCAAGCGCTCCATATCTAGATCGAACACGTTGTGTAAAGTCGATGGACCGAATCTGCTCAGCCTTGAAATAAGTGGTTTTCTTGAGACCGTTCATCTTGGTTGGCTCGACTACAAGTATAGTAGGAGAAGCACCCACCGGCTCTTTTGAAGTTCCAGGCACTACTGTGAGTAACCCATGCGCTCTATCAATGATAGCCTGACGAGATACGATAATTGCGGGATGGCGCTCTGATATCTCTTCAGGCCAAGCCACCCCGAATTCGATCTCATAGATTTCAAACCGAAAGGGACCTTTCTGCACAGACATTCTGAACTACCTTGCGCTGAGTTTCTTTTTGGACTTGCCGGACTTCTTACTCTTGCGCTTACCGAGAAAGCCGTCGGATGTAGAAGAATCTAACAGTCTTACCTCTTGTTTGTGAGCCTCAAGGGCGGCCGGATCTTGATCTACGCTGTCATAGTATGAGTGTATTTGCCGATCCAACTCTTCCTGGTACAAAAGCCTGATGGCTAGACCAAAAGCCTCAGATTGAGTGATCTGTCTGCTCTCACAAATTTGGCTGAGTAGAGCTTTGTCAGCATCGTCGATACGAATGTTAGCCACAGTCTGCACTCCTATTCTGTACTCAATAGTGTATACATATCTGTATACAATGTCAAGCAATAGAAAAGTGGCCGTTGTTCGGCAGAGGGCTCTAATCATCTCTTAGCCAGATCAGACAAGTACGATCGCTCACCCGCTGGATCCACCAGCAGTAGTTCTGACTCACCACCATCGGTATCGACTTCATATTTAAAATTCTCAAGACAAAGCTTCATCTCTGCTGTCTATTCATTCCAGCCTATGCCCAGCAGCCGGGAAATTCACTGTCTAATTCCACAGTCTCTTTGCTCAGGTTAAAAGCTATAATGGTCAGGCCCCTATTTGAACTTCTGCCATGTCTGACAAGCCTCAGAACAAAGCGAAATCGACGGACCACTTGTCCGACAAGGCTTCCGAGAAGAAGGCTTTAGAGCCCCAGATTGCCAAAGAATCCCAGACAGATGCAAAGGGGCAACAAGAGATTGAGCTTGCGCGCACGAATAAACATGATGGCTCGGCCGGGAAAAGTGACCAGGGCGATTTAGAAAGCGTGCGAATCGAATCCATTGACGAGCACGGAAATAAGAGAGTTGTTTCAAGAAAAGACGGTGGTTCGGAGCGGGATCTGCTCAGGGCAAACCAGAATAAGGAAGGGACGGAGAAGCTAAGCGGCGAACAGCCCCCCGATAGACCCGCCGGCGGCTATGACGAAATACACAATGCTGATGGTGGAATCACTCTCAAAGGAGTAATCCCCGGTCCGGGAACAGAGCTGGAAAATATCACCACCGGTACCATGGAAGCAATGGCTTCGGAAAACGCCCTGGTGAAAAATGCCCTTGAGATGCGCAAGCAAATCGACCAGCACATGGAGCCGGGGCCGGAGAGAGACAAGATAGTCAATCAGCTGAAAGCGGATGTGACCGCGTCTCTTATGTCCGGAGGTCTTGGCGAGAGTGAAATCGGCGGGACTCATAAAGCGATAACCGATGGTGGCATTGAGACTGATTCTGATAAGCCGGAGAATAAGGAGCAAGACTGGCAATCAGTCATAGAAAAGATCTCGCAGCTGCCTATAGATAAACAGTTCCAGATTATTGGAACCGGACTTCTATCGTTTAACAACGAGCTGGAGCACCAGAAACTTGAAATCGCAATGGGCACCGTAGAAGGTATCGGCGAAGGGTTCAAGTCAATTGGAGAAGGCGTTGTCAGCCTCGCCAATGGTATTGGACAGATCGCTCAATTCGGAAGCGATGTTATGACCAATAATTCAAGAGCCATAGAAACTGGAGCCCAGGCTGGGGAAGCAATCGGAAAAACCCTCGTCGGTGGTGTCCGGCTGTTCCAGATGTCCCACGATTATCTCTATAACATCGGCTTTACCGGAGACTATGCCAAGCCTTTCAATGATATAGCCAATCTCGGAGAACAGCTTGACAAAACTTGGCAAGAAATCCCAACTAGAGAACGTGCCAAACTGGCTTCCAAACTATCCACCGAAGTTTTAGGTAGTCTCGCTATACCTCTTGGTGTATCAAAGGTAGCCAAGTCTGAAAGACTGGTAAAAACGCTTGAGGAAATTGCGACAAAAGCAAAAAGTATAGGAAAAGGAGCTAAAGAAAAGACTGGGAGATTCATTGGTGAAATCATCGATGATTTAACGCAACCTGTCGGGGTGACTCCCGATGGGCAAAGAATACGAATACCAAAAGAACCGCAAAAAGCAGAAAGTTTGCACATGAGCAAACCAGATGATTCTCGCGTTAATCAACCAGGTAAACACATTGAAGGTGCAGATCGCGTTAGGATCTCAGAAGGATTCTATGTTGAGTTAGGCAAAGCGTTCGATTCACTTTCTCTACAGCAAAAAGAGTTCCTTAGAATTAAAGGAGTACGAATCAAACCAGTAAGAAGAATGACTGATGTACCTGGAGCTGATATCAATATGGGTGGAGGATACAGAGCAAATGAAATTTACCTGCCAGAAGAGATAATGCAAAATGGACACTGGGTCAAAAATGATGATCTAAGCTTTCGATTGCACCATGAAGTTGGACACGCATTTAATGAAGCTTCCGGTGAGCTCTCGGGAATCCCCATAAGCGACAAGAGAGCATTCAGAGAAGCTTTCAAGAAAGACTTAAGTAACGCACCAAAAGAGATTCTAAGACAATTGCAGCTTTCCCAAAATCAAACAGAAGCTCGCGATGAAATATTTTCAGACCTTTACGGCCACATAAACTCACCAACACCATCTAACGCAAGATATTCTCAATTGATTCGGAGCGTTTTCAGAAATTGCTTCGAACGCTTATCCAAGGAGATAAAACACTGATGAAAAAAGAAGATGTAGAGAAGAAGTATGGAAAACAATTCGCAGACATGATTTTTTCAGGTGATGAGCCGACCAATGAAGAGATCAAAGAATCCCAGGAATCCTGGAAAGCACTTCGAGGCACCGCGTTTGATTCAGCAATCATGCAAGATAATGGGGACATTTATTTTGTCAACAGATGCAACTTTCCTGAGGGTGGAAGCGCACATGGAGAAGACACCATAACGAAAGAGAACCCTGACTATTCAGATGTTTGCAAAAGATTCGGTCTATCAAAACCTGGTGACCAGGGTAGAATCAACAAAAAGTGGAGTGATGGTAAATGGGTTGAAGTCAATCAAGACACCGACTGAACATTATAAGAGATCTATTTTTCAGCACCCTTCAATTTATGAGGAATACTTGTGGACCTAGATGACAATTTACGAAACCTTGAGAAGGAAAACAACTTCAGAAAATAATGGATAAAGAAGACCCTAACATAAAAGTAGAAATGGCAACTATGCGGGATAATGGTCTAATAGTGCTAATTGACAAAGGAGCACTTGCTAGTGGACAGCCATATCTGGGTACGCAAGATGTCTCGCCGAAAAATCCTGAATTCATAGATATCTGCAAGTCATTCAATTTGAACAAACCCGGCGATTCTTATTTCAAGAAGTACAAGCTGACTAGTTGAGAGAGTAAAAGAATTAAGATGTCAGACAAAGAAATCGACGATAGACTATCCAAGTTGCTGAAGAAGTATGAGAATCATCCTGATGACACACACTAAGCTGGAGCCGCCTTTCAGAAGAAGCTGAAAGAGATGGAAGGCACTATGTATGAGTGGGCAACGCTCCTGGAGAGCGGAGAGATAAATATCAATATAACTGGATGGCTTAAAGGGGGCGCCAGAGGAAACAACAATTACACACTCAAGCCTGGTGATGAAGAGTACGAAGAGAGAAAAACCAAACACAAATTAGAGAATGCTGGCGACAACAGCACTATAAAGAAAGTCTGGAGAAACGAGCAGTGGATAGAAATTGAAGAAGCGAACGAAAAGTGAGTTTTTTGAATTCTAATTACTGAAAGCAAAGACCGCAGATAGAAATGAGGATATATCAAAAACATGAAAGTAATGGCAGATGTCTGCTTGGTTCCGATAGGAGTTGGAGTCTCACTATCAAAGTACATAAAGATTGCCCATGAAGTTCTGAAGGCGGCGGATCTCAATGCCACGCTGCATCCCTATGGCACCATTATTGAAGGCGAATACGATGACGTGACCAGGGCGATTAAGGAAGCCATGGAAGCTGTCCACGAGGCAGGAGCACCAAGGATTACTTTGACTATCAAGCTCGGCTCACGAACTGACAAAGAGCAATCGATAGAAGACAAACTCAACTCCGTTCTATAAGGGATATAAAAATGTCACTTTCCGCACGACTCCTGGTCCTATTCTTCATCTGCATTTTGTCAGTTGGCTGCTCCACAGCAGCTGAGCAAACAGCCAATCTTAGCGGCATATACAAAAGCAAAGATGGTCCTAATCAGGGTGAGCTGCTATTGCGCAAGATAAAGGGCAATGAATACCAATTTGCACTGTACGCAAGTTGGACCGGCGCGAATCCAGGACAAGTCAATATCGGTCAGGCGACCTCAAAGATCACGGTAACTTCGAATAAAGCGACATACAAACCGAAAGACGAAGAGGAGAGTTACGAACTAACCTTCGACTTCAGCAAACCAAAACAGGTGAAGATAGATTGTCAGCCGGCGGAGGCTTTCGGCGGGCAGAATGTGAATGCCAATGGGCTTTATAAACAAACCAGCAATGTAGCGCCGGACGAATCTGAATTCGAGCCTACTGATTAGGCTCAAATGATTGAAGTAGGAAAGCAAATTTCATTGACCAATGTAGTTCTAAATCGTGACACCCAGGAAGCGGAAGATTCCGATTACAAACCGGCAAAACATAAAGAAGAGGAGCCGGAGAAAGTTATCCGGTGCAAAGTCTGCGACCACGACATCACCCGCCCGGCTCTCGCCATCGAACCCCATGAGCACACGTTTCGAAACCCAGCGGGTCTATCATTCCATATACTTTGTTTTAGCGATGCTGCCGGAGCGGCAAGGTCCGGCGCTCCAACAATGGAGCACTCCTGGTTTCCCGGCTACGCCTGGTCCTTCGCAACCTGCCAGAAATGTGGAACGCACCTGGGATGGTGGTTCACCGGCCCGGATACTTTCGTCGGATTAATCGCACCGCGCCTGATTCGCTAGGCACCATCTCCAGTGACCAACAGATATTGTATTTAGTATCAGTTCAAGCTACTTACTCTAACTGTTAAGAGCAAGAAGCCTTGTCAGTACAAGCCATGCCTTCGGCGAAGCTCGGATACTTCTCCACCAGGACGTCATAGCCACCGAGCAACTTCTGAACATTAAAACCCTTCTGGGAGAGTTTCAAGCAAGCTCTAGCGGAGATGAAGCAATAGTCATCATAACAGTAGACAACAACTCTTTTGCTCTTGTCGAGCTTGTCGGCGTAACCATCGATATCCGGCAGTTCAACATTGACCGCTCCGGGAACATGCGACTTTTTGAATGCGTTAGGATTACGCATGTCGATGATCTGCACATCGGCTTTGTCATCAACAAACTTCTTCAGTGCGTGGGGGCTGCACTCATACTTTATGAACGCATCAAAGTAAGCTTCAGCGGATATTTCTTTAGCAGCAACTGTGGTACTCATGTTGACAGTCTCCAGATACATTAAACAGACTGACGATTCTACCACTTAATTGGATGTATCATTGGTGAAATTCGACGCTTCTCTCTGGCGTTCGGATTTAGCGGCTCTATTTAGCGCCTTTATTTAGCGATTCTCTTTCTCGGCTCTCTTTCTCGGCTCTCTTTCTCGGCTCTCAAATACAGCGACAATATAGCGAATCAAAAGAACAATTTTAATGGCAACAGACAATAAGCGAATTCTACTAACCGGCGGCTCTGGCGACCTGGGCAGATACCTCTGTCGGTCACTGATTGGAATGGGTCACACGCCGGTGGTTCTTGACCTCAGGAGCCCCGGAGAGGCAAACGCCACCTGCGGAGACAACGCGCCCGAAGCACCGGAAGAGACTGTGTTCATCAAGGGCTCCATAACAGATCGGGAGCAGTTGAAAGAATCCCTCAAAGACATAGATGTGGTGGTTCATATAGCGGCGTGGCATGGTATCCATGAGCATCGCGAGGAAAAGAACGCCTGGCAGTTCTGGGATTTGAATGTCACAGGCACTTTCAATGTTTTTCAGAGCGCCCTAGAGGCAGGAATAAAAGACATAGTCTTCATATCCAGCACCAGTATTGACGAGCGTTTCGGCCTCTATGGTCACACCAAAGTGCTCGGCGAAGAGATTGCCACCACCTACGCAAATCGCCACAAAATGAACGTCATCACCCTGAGACCCAGAGCCTTTATCCCCCCTTACAACACCGATGTCTACGCCGAATTCATCGAATGGGCCAGGTGGTTCGCAAAAGGCGCGGTGCATATTTCAGACGTTGCCCAATCGGTGATAAAGAGCATCGAGCTTTTGATATCAGGCGAACACGACTTAGCAGGGAGCCCTCTGTTTCTCACTGTGGATGGTGCCTATCAGTATACGGAAGAAGATCTCGCCACCTGGGATGCGGATGGACCAGGTTCTACTTTCAAGAAGCACTACGGGCAGTTCTATGATCTGGCGGTGAATGCTGGTCTCGACCCCACCTTAAAACCTAAAGTTCTGGATATTGCGGAGACACAAAAGGTTCTGAATTATCGCCCTCTATACAGTATGAAGACGCTTCTGCTAGAGCTCAAAATGTACGGAGTTGAAGGACCATATGCCCGGTCCGAAAATAAACAGGAATGATTTTGGCGAGCCATAAATTTGGGCGAGCCTTTAATCTCGGCTAGCCTTAATTTTCGGCCGGTCTTAAATCTCGGTCAGCCTTAAATCTCGGACGGCTTTTAATCTCGGCCAGCCTTAAATCTCGGCCGGTCTTAAATCTCGGTCAGGACTAATTCCCGTCTCTCTAAAAAACGCCTGAAGTATCAACTCAGAAGAACTTGCAGCTAACATCCAAGTTTTGGGTTGTTATTCCAGAATTTGAACGATAACATACCAAAAGTGGCATGTTATCGCCGATGGTCCAAATCGAAAGATATTGCGCGCCTAAAATTCTCCGCTTGCATGCAGGCAAGCCCTAATTCGTGCAAACTTCAGTGCCTGCAAGCTTCAACGCTGAAAGTTTTAACGCTGAAAAGTTTAGCATTAATAGCTTTAGCACCGATAGCTCTATTGCTGAAAGCCCTTCATGACGCTGTCATACTGACTCCTGGCTGCTTTGTTTGCACTTTTAGCAGCCGCATTTGCATTTTTGCTTGCATTCTTGGCAGCAGTATTAGCACTCTTGGCGGCAGCGTTAGCGCTCCTTTGAGCACTATCAAATTTAGCTTTAGCTTTATTGGCCTGCTTCTTGGCCCCCTCGGAATTGGGATACGGAATGGGCACAGGTCCAGCCGGGCTAGGAGTTTTACACACATCGATAAAATCAGAATGCATTTTCTTAGGCGCCGACCTCTCTAGCTGCTTTTGGGCTTTCTTCGCCGAAGAACTAGCTTGCTTATTTGCTTTAGAAACTTGTTTGCTAGCCTGTTTGCTGGCTTTACGTCCTGCTTTCTGAGCGTCTTTGAACGCTTTATTAGGATCGGGCCAGGCATGGGCCAGGGGCGCCGATGTAATGGTTAAGATTCCTGCTATCAGGCTAAGGTGTAGTAATCTCTCTTGAGTCTTCATCTCGCTCCCCCTCAAAAATTGTCCGATTCTCCGCTCGTTCTACCCACTAACTTGAGCCGATGGAAAAATTAGGACCCCAGGGCAAAACAAATCCAAAAAATTTCAATAACAATGATTCCGGAAACACTAAATCCGTGAGCAATAAACCCGAGCACCATCTTGACATCAAGATTCACTAAACCTAGAAGACTATTGCAAGCACCATCAAAAGTCCTATGAATACTGAATTTGAGCCGAATGCAACTTCAATTTCCCGGCTCAAAAAAGTGATCGCTTTAATTCATGAAAACGACAGTACGACTATTATTGACCATTCTATAGCAATAGGAGAACAGGACCAGTGCAGACGCGACACCAACGCAGATGCAGGTCCAATACGGACGCAGGTCCAACGCAGATGCAGGTCCAATGCGGACGCAGGACTTTTAAGGACTGATTAGGACTGAAAACACCATCCAGGAGAAAGCTTTGAGCAATTCCACAGACCCCCTGGCAGAACAAATAGAAAACCCTACCCCGGCTCCTATGGCAGAGCATATTTCTGATCCTTTGCCAGAGCATAGATCTGATCCTGCGCCAGAACATACAACTGATCCTTTAGCAGAGCATATGACTGATCTTGTGCAAGAGAAATCGA
>JAUIJG010000163.1 GCA_030431355.1 bacterium | reverse complement strand
CTGCTGCTCGCGATGGCGGAGGGGCCGGTCGCCCTCACCCTTCGCTCCAACGCCGCCGAGCTCTTCGCCCTGCCTTGGGAGCTGCTGACGCTCCGGGCCAGCGGCCAGCACCTGGGCGAGCTCGAGGAGCTGCAGCTGACCTGGGACTGGCCCGGCAGCCGCGACGTCGAGGACGCAGGGGGGCCGCCGCGCCTCGCCTTCGCCTGGTCCTCCGCGGGCGGCGGCGTGCCCCATGAGCCCCTGCTCGCGGCGCTGCGAGGGGCCGCTGAAGCCGCGTGCATCGACCTCACGGAGGATCTCCTCACGGCGGAGTCTTCCTGGATATCAGCTATCAAGATTCGGAAAGAGTCAAGAAGAAACTTCCCTCCATGTATCACCAGTTCAAAGAGCTGGCCGACGTGGATATCACAGAACAAAAGATGGAAGTAGGACCAACCTGCCACTACATCATGGGTGGTGTCAGGGTTGATGCCGACACATGCCAGAGCAAAGTTCCAGGTCTCTTCGCCTCCGGAGAAGTGGCTGGAGGAATGCATGGAGCCAACCGCCTGGGCGGCAACTCTCTTTCCGACTTGGTTGTATTCGGAAGACGCGCCGGAGCAGGTGCCTGCGACTATGTCGACAGCCTAGACAGCGAACCGAAAATCAAGGATTCAGACATCGAGGAGGCCATAGCAGAGCTGGAAGCACCTTTGAATCGCGAAGATGGTATCAACCCCTATGATGTTCATAAAGAGATGAACCAGATCATGAGCACCCATGTGGGAATCTTCCGTGAAAAGGACGAGATGGCGAAAGGCATCGAAAAACTCCAGGAACTGAAGAAGAAGATCGCCAAAGTTGGCGTAGCCTCGGAGAAACGCTTCAACCCAGGCTGGCATCTGTGCCGGGACCTGAAAAACATGATCGTTGCAGCAGAAGCTCTTGCAAGAAGCGCCCACTCCCGGGAAGAGAGCCGCGGTGCCCACAGCCGTCTGGACTTTCCCGACACCGACGAGAGCAAGTGGGGCAAACTCAACTCTTGCATCAGCAAGGATGGCGAGGACATGAAACTGGAGCATACCCCGCTACCGGAAATGCCGGATGAACTGAAAAAGCTTTTTGACTAATCAGAAGACGAGGACCCAAGAGAATGGCAGAAGCAACACTGAAGGTATTTAGAGGAACCGGGGATTCTGGTGAGTTCAAGACTTATAAAGTCCCCATCGAGGAAGGCATGGTTATCCTGGATGCCATCCACTACATTCAAGCCACCGAAGCGCCGGATCTTTCTGTTCGCTGGAACTGCAAAGCAGCCAAGTGTGGATCATGTAGCGCAGAGGTCAACGGAAAGCCGGCACTCATGTGTAAATCGAGAATGGATAAGTTTGAGCCCGGTGAAGAGATAACTGTTCAGCCGATTAAAACTTTCCCTCTTATAAAAGACCTGGTCACCGATGTCTCCTGGAACTACGAAGTAAACAAGAAAATCACTCCTTTCACCCCCGTGGATGACAGTGAGTGGACCATTCACCAGGAAGACATTGAGCGGGTGCAGGAATTCAGGAAGTGTATTGAATGTTTCCTTTGCCAGAATGTCTGCCACGTATTGAGAGATCACGAACGCAAGGACCAGTTCATGGGTCCCAGATTCCTCGTTAGAACAGCCGGATTGGAGATGCATCCCAAAGACAACGCCGACCGCCTGGAATACCTCAAAGATGAAGGGCATATCGGCTATTGCAACATCACAAAGTGCTGCACCGAAGTCTGCCCGGAAGAGATCAAGATCACCGATAACGCCATCATTCCACTTAAAGAGAGAGTGGTGGATGAATTCTACGACCCCATCGCCAAATTCATCAAAGGAATGATGGGTTCAAAGAAGTAAGGGTTCCAAACACTCAGGAATCCGGTCCGATAGGAAAGCCTAAAATTGCCAGGAAAGCCACTGCGCAAACAATTCCTGCTACCCATTTATAAAAGAACTTCTCAACCACATCTTTCTCTAAAAAAATGTGTCCCTGGCAGCGTTGAGCTTCATCCATCCAGATCACATAAAGCATGTACTGACCGGGTTCAAAGACTTCGAACTCAGCCACCGAAAAGAGATTTGCCTGGGAGATATCCTTAAAATCCAGCAGTCTGTTTGTTCTGGGTCCGGCACCAAGCGGTTCTAACTTGATCTTCAAGGTTTTTCTGATCCAGCCGTTTGTCTTCTGCCAGCCAAATGGATCTTTGAGGTCTCCTTTGAAGAAAGTGACATAGGAACCGGGCTCTTTTATCTCGACCACATGAACGCCTCCGGCGGGTACGGAAATGGGTCTATCCATGACAAGCAGATAGAGGAATGTACCCGAGACGAGCATGATCACCAGACAGATCAGGCGCTTCTTTAACGGCACGTTTTTGCGCCAGTGAACCTTTCCCCGGTTCACCGAATTATCGGACTCTGCTTTGGTCTGGGTGTTCAACTTTGCTGATTAGACCTATTTATTCGGAGCGTTCAGGCCTATCTATCTATACCCAGTAAGCCTGTTAGAAAAAACCAGTCGAGAAAACCAGTAATTATTATTAGCTTCAGTAAGCCGTTTTTATACTGGAAAATAGTGGAAAGGTCTAATGTAGATAATATTGTTGCTGGAGACAGGCAGGAAAACTTCATGGGCAAAGCAAATTCGTTGTCAAAAAATCGCGAATTGGTTTCTGAGTCAGGGCATTCGGTAAAGCTCTCACTTGACAAGCAAATAATTCATCTGGAAAGAGTGCAAGGTTCATTCGACCTATCCGGGTTGAAAAAAACATTGAAAGAGGCTGAGGCGACAAACTCAGGAAAAGATGAATTTATCTCCGCCGGCACCCTGATATTCAAGGCAAAAAAATTTGATGAGGGTCTCACAGCTCAAATAGAGAAACTGCTCCAGAACGGTCTTGGCCGATTCATGGGCAAAAAGACGTTCCTGAAGAAACTGGCCGAAATCCTCCTAGCTAAATTTCCCGAGCCGCCCACAAAATCAAACAATGGCGCCGGGGATTCCGAAGGCAGCAACAAAGCCGTAGCCTGTGTTTTGGCCGCCTGCCGCCTGGGAAACATAAAACCCTCCACCCAGAATAACGAATTCCAAAACTGGCAGGAATATCTCAATCAATTTCTGACCGAGTTTGAGATGAATCCGGTGCTCTCCAGGCCCACCGGCATATACGCCTCCGATGAAGAGCTGAGCCAGATTTTCAAGCAGGATAGAATTCTCCAGACTCCTCTGAAACTGCTGGAAGATGTTAAGAGCGCCCAGGCGGTGGCAGACGCCATCAAATCCGATCCGGCTCTTTTCAACACCTACCTGACCTACCTTGAGTTGATTGCAAAAATTTCAAACCCGCTGAGACTACCTGATCTCAGCATCCTATTTGGTGACAGCGAAGACGACAACATCAAATTCGACATCGAAGTCGCGGCGATAATACCACCCATAGTTTCACACGAAGAGGAGCTGCTCGCCAAAATAATAGGACCAGGGAACCCTGTACCTGAGAGCTTTTCTCTACTGGATGAGTTCATAAATTTCATCAAAGCAAGAAAAGTCAGTTTGAGACCGACAGCGGAGTCAGGTTGGTACGATTATTCAACCTGGAGCCTGGCGCCTCTGGTATCACTTGCATCCATGGTGGAATCCAGACATCTGGAAGTTGAAGACACCTATTCGGAGCTTTTAGAAGAGTTATTCCGAGGAAAAGTAAGCGCTTCTCAAAATGTAGAAGAGACAAAAGCCGACCAGAAAGATTCGGAAAGTACCCCACCGAGAATTCAAGTTCAAATTGAGCCAAGCATAGGAGTTGAGCCGCTTCCGACATTTTATTATCGCAGGGGATTCTCTTACAAATTCATCAAAAATGTCATTTTAACCATCTTTGATGAAGATGATCTCAGAGGCGTAAGAAGAAACACCGCCGGCGGTGAAGCCAGGGCGGATATACTTTCCGAGATTGAATTGATGGAGAATCTTTTCTTCGGAGCACACAGGAAAACCTGTCGGGACCTGGGCATGGATCCGGCCCAGACTGAAGAAGACAGTGAAAAGGTCTTCGAAACCTGGGGCAAAAATTACCTGACCGATATAGATTTACAGCCGGACAGTCGAGCTATGACTCCGGTCGCATATGATGTGGATCGACGCAAAACCAAAGCGCTATGCTTCTTCGGCTGGCGCGTAGAGCCTATCAACATATCTTTTGCAAAGCCTCCTGAAGTGGAAATTTATAACAAAGCAGGAGAGAAAATGGCGCGCAAAGATCTCTGGCTCAGACCCACCTATGTCGGAAATGAAGGACAAACCGGCGACGAAATTTCATACTCATTCATAAACAAAAAAGTGAACGCACTCTATCCGGTATTCGACGAACTCGAAGTGGACAAAATCCTGGATAACAGGGCGTTCCAGGAACTTCTGGACAAGAGCAAAGATATGGCCGAGGTGTATCAAAAGCTCTCAAGTAAGAAATAGTTGGCGGACAGCAAAGAAAGCCAGTTAAAATAGAAGGCATGAAAAATCCTTTTAGATTCTTGCCCTGCTTGGCTTTCTTGATACTTCTCTCATACCAGATTTGTAATCTGAGCCAGGAAGCAACGGCCAAATCCGGTCAGAATCAGACTGGTCGAACATTCGATATAGACTCCGGACTTTCCAGGGTGGAATTCACAGTCCATCGTGGCAAACACATAGGAGCGGTCGGCAATTTCAGCGGTCTTAAAGGAACCATCAAATACAATGGGAAGAGCCTTGAAAAGTCACGGGTGTCTGCTACCATCCCTCTCAACACGATTAACACAGCCGTTAATGTCAGAGATACGGATTTAAAAGGACCAAAGTATTTCGACTGTGGGCGATTTCCAAACGCCAAATTCGACTCCACAAGCCTGAGTGCCTCCCGGGGAAGATACACACTGGTCGGCACACTTAGTCTCCATGGAGTGAAAAGACCTGTCAGGGTTATTCTAAAAGGGCTACCCTATGTCCGCAGCGAATCAGGTAAAAGTGTTTTCAGAGCAGTGGGCACTGCCACTCTCAGCCAGGAAGACTATGGGCTGAGTCTTCTAAAATTGCATCCGGATGGAGCGGTTCGCATAAATAAAAACATAGAAATCAAAGTGACAATTATTGCCACCGCACCTGCAAAGTAGGGAGCCGGAATGCTAACCTTCACTGTTGTATTCAGAGAAAAGAAAAGGCAAAAGCATCTCGATGAAAAAGAAAGATATAACTACCTTCCTGGTTATTTTAGCGGCGATTATCCTACCTGTGGCCTGTGGTCAGAATGCCTCGACAGACCAGGCCGCTCAAGGCGGAGAACCCGGCGAAACCGCTCAGATAGACCCTATCTGTAATATGAAAGTATTTCCGTCAAACGCTAAAGCATCCCTGGAAAAGGATGGAAAGAACTACTACTTCTGCTCTCCCCATTGCAAAGAAGAGTTCGAGAAGCAGTAGTTATCGGATCAGTATTTTACTCCCCATTTTTTAATCAGCTCTTTGGCGACGGCTATCATCTCCGGCTCGAGACTATCGATATATTGATGAAGCGACTGCATACGCGGATTAAGTTTGAGCTCTTCGATAATAGTCCGGGGCTCCATCTCGCTGTCGAGGAGATGGAGTAGGACTTCCTGGTACTCTTCCAATACCGACTCCGGACGATCAGTCTCCCTGTCCACGAACCACCTCCCGCAAGCGTAAAAAATCCTCTCGAAAGCTTTCCCTGGAGGACTCTGGTTTCATAGTATTTCCGAGCCTTTCAAGAATAACAAACTCAAGGTTCTCGCATAGAGGCAGAGTCGATTCCAGAATCGCAAAAACCTCTTCCGGTACGGCATCATCGTGGGTGTCCCTTCTTATTCGTCTACCAGCGTTCTCAAAGCTCTCACTGTAAGATCCGCCGGAGATATGGATCTCTCGAACAAGCTCTAGAGGATATGATCGCAGCAATTCTTCCGGGTCCACGCCAAAATTAACCACCTGGCAATAGAGATTGTGCAGGTCCATCAACAAAAATCCATCCACCGGTGAAAGTACTTGATGAAGAAATTGCCCCTGCTTTTTGACGTCTTCAAGACCGAAGGCAAGCGCTAGATTTTCAAGCCCCACCGGCAAGTGACTGGCTTCGGACAGAGCAAACAGAGAGCGCCTGCCTATTTCGACGCTCTCCACGGTCATCGGCACCGGCATTGGTGCACCTTCAATGAAAGCTCCTGCTTCCATAAAACCGAAATGTTCCGAAATCTGCAAATATTCTATGGTACTACATTCAGTTCTTAGATTATCCAACCACTCTTCCTGGTTTAAACTGACTCGACCGGAGAATGGCGAAAATGTCAGGCCATGCCCAAGCAGTGAGCCAGTTTTCGAGTAGGTAGCAAGGAGCTGTCGGCACCAACTCGGGATTTGCCCCCGATCCCCCCAGTGCACGTCAAAACTCCACTCCAGAACATCGATCAGGCCTTCTTCAAAAAGCTGAGAGGTTGCATTCCTGAAGTCATCCTCCGGCATCAAGGATATACCCAGCCTGGGCGAACTGGCAAAGTCAGACAAGCTGGCACTATCCGGGGGGTTATTCATATCCCAATCCTAAAAAATCTACCCCCTGCCGCAAGCTAGGCAGGGCTTAGGCTTGGGGAAAAGTTTATCGGGGTCATTGGTGCCCAGGAGTTTGGCTAACTTCTCGGTTTGACTCTTAGCTTTATCCTGTCTATTTACCTTCTTGTACCAGTTGACAGCGTTTCTATTTGCCCGGATTCTTCGAGGATCTTTTGCCGGCAGCTTGTCCATAAGGCTGAGGTAATCACCCATGTAGCCAATAGCTTTTTCAACAGAACGAAGCTTTCCGTAACTATGGAGATCCGCCAATCGGTTATAAACAGCCGCCAGACGTATGGTGGTGGAATCATTCGCCCCGGCGATATGCTTTTGAACCGTGGCTAAGACCTCTTGCTCTTCCGCTTTAGCTCTGGTTAAATCGCTGTTTCTTATGATCTCCATTGAAGGACCAAATCGGTATATATCGTCGATGGAGAGTTTTTCAGAGAGTCTCTTCGCTCTCTCTAAAAAAGCCATCGCTTTCACTTGGTCCTGTTTTTCAAGCTCTTTTTCTTTGTTGACCACCGCAGTCTTCTGGGCTTCAGTAATCCCGGGCTTGAAGTCAAATCTATTTCTCTTCTCCAGCAGGACCGAAGACCAACGCATCAAGAAGTCCAATTCCTGGATGGTTCCATCCTTCGCTTTCAACTTCAGCGCTCGAGAAAAAGTAGCGTCCGCCCTGGAGCGCTGTCCAGCCCTCTGGTATGCCATAGCCACTATCATGAGCTTGGTGGCGTATCCCGGATGTTGAAGCCCATTCTGCTGCTCAAATGTTTTGAGCATCTCTTCTGCCTTACGAACTTGCAACTCATCTGCTTGTACAGCCATCGATGCTCCAAGCGAGATGAACGTGGCAAGCACAATTGAATATTTTTTCGACAAGTTATTAGACATGGAATTCCCCCGGAGTTTTATCTTAGATTCTACCCTGGATCTTGTAACTACCTCCTTACAATCCAGCCAGATCCCTTGAAAAGCTCAAGATCGCCCACGGAGTCAGCTGATAAAGCATTTCCCTCAATTAAGATCTAAGAAGTCAATAATGATGCAGATCATCCAAAAAGATAGTATTTCGGACGGTTTTACAGATACTCGGAAGAGTTAATAAAGGGTTGGCTGTAGGATTGAGCGCCCCGAAAGATTATTCCAAAATTGAGGTTTTGACCTCACTTAGATTCTTCGCCGCCATGGCGATAGTGCTCTATCACGCCAAACAGATATTCAACCCTCTCCACAGCCTGCCGGAAGAAATCGTCTATTCGCAAGGGGTCTCATTTTTTTTCATCCTCTCCGGATTCATCCTGACTTATGTCTACAAACAGCTCAGTTCATCCAAAGAGGTGGCTCTTTATCTAGCCAGAAGGATAGCCAGGCTCTGGCCTTTGCACCTGACCATCATGATGCTCTCCATAGCCATCGTTCCCAGGGCCATGCTGATTCCGCCGGGACCTTATCCTGAATGGTTGGTCTTTCAGGCAAACTTCTTCATGCTCCAGGCATGGATACCAGATCTTCAGTTTTTCTTTGCTTACAACGCACCATCCTGGTCAATTTCAAGTGAGATATTTTTCTATCTCTTGCTGCCGGCACTGCTGCTGCTCTCCAGATACGGAAAGTTTTATCCCCTGGCGATAGCGGTATTTTTCACGATAGTCCTGATCTCGGCAGGGAACCTTTTTTCGATTCCGGAGTGGTCAGCCAACGGTCTCAGCCTGCAAGGAATTCTTGCGATTCATCCCCTGGCCCGTCTGACAGAATTCGCGGCTGGAATGACAGCAGCTCACGTCTTCAAAGCGCTGGCAGGCAAATTCAAACCGGGCAAGGTCACCGCCTCCTTGCTTGAAATGGCAATCTTAGGCATCTCCATTGCCGCGGTTCTCTACTCCAAGCCCATTGCCCAGGAACTCTCCAATTTTTCCATGGTTGGAGAAGCTGGAAACTACTGGTTAACGGAGTCAGGAGTGCCGTTGATTCCATTCACCCTGCTCATCTTACTTTTTGCCTTTCAAATGGGAGGCGTCTCTAAAATTCTCAGTATCAAACCCTTTGTCATGCTTGGGGAGATTAGTTTTGCCGTCTACCTCTTGCATTATCCTCTCATTAAGTACCACTCTTACTATCTCCCCCAGGAAAGGTCCCTTACTCCACTCCTGATTTTTGTAGCGGTTCTCCTCATAGCAAGTCACCTGCTCTATAAATTCGTGGAGGTTCCTGCCAGGAAATACATGACCCTCGCTTTCAGCAAGTTGATTTTGCAAGATAGCAAACCGCTTTTTGAAGAGTCACTATTGGAAAGACTCAGTAATTTACGGGTTTATATTGCCGAAAATGCTTCAAAAATCATGGGAACGGGAATCGAATTTGCCGCCCTGGGTACACTTATTATCCTTGCTCACCCTGGTCTTAATACTATATCCGGTGCCGAAGCGATGAATCGCATGGAGAGCTCCTATTGTAGAGTCAAAAATGTAAGAGCCGGTAAAGACCTGGAGATCAAGTCCATCACCGCTCATCAGACCAGGGAAAAGACCACCATTGAACTGGTTCTAAGAAGCATGAGCGATGCCACCATAGATCATTTTCTATCGGTACAATTGTTGGACGATAGCGGCAAGGAGAAGTATATGCAAGTGACCAGGCTTGCTCCGGCAGACATTAAGGTGTCCCGCGGCAAACTATGGACTTCTGTCATAGAAATACCTGAAGGCACAGACATGAAAGATGCCTCCAGACTCGGGTTGATTGTCGCTCGCAAAGAGTTTATCACCCTGGAAGGAGGCCACACGGATATGAACGGCAAAAGACTACTTGTACCGCTGGATCAAATGGTGTCTTTCAGCAGCAAAGATAAAGACGAACAGCTATAGGGCTGGACTCAACTAATGGAATACGACCGGTAGACTGGTTTTCGGCAAACTTACGATATGAAAAGATCGAAGCGTGGAGCGAGTTGACCCTGTTGAACCAGATCCGATTCTGTCATGTCCCAGAAGAACGACCATCTTATCTTTAAGCAGCCTGACACGCTCAATTCTTACAAGCTCTCCTCCACCGGATTTCTCTCCGTCAAAAACGGCCAGGACCATATTCCGGTCGAAATCCACATGGGGCAACATCTGAGGCACACGCTTCCCTTCAGAGTGCTTCTTCCACACTTCAATCCAGGTCATTTCGTCCTTAATTGATAAACGTTCATTGGTGGAGATGCCGCTTACCGCTCCTTGCTCTATGGTTTTGAATGTTACTTCGTCACTGGCATATTTCTTGCGAGCCGGATGGGGGGCTCTGACCGGTGCCACCCCATAACTCAAGGAATCTTTTAAGCTGCTGGAATCCAAGGAGTATCCAGGTTCGGAGATAAGACTCGGACAGAGAGCCGCCAGGGCAGTAGCTATGCAAAATGTACTTATTGCGCTGAATCTTTTCATGACTGAAGCCTGTTTTTATTCAGTTTACTCTACCGGAGGAGCCGTTGCTTTCTTCGGAACTTGAACCGTATAGGTCCAGGTAGCATGAGATTTCGAATCGTTCATAACCAGAGTAGGGATCTGAGCTTTAGGCATGTACTGTTTTACAGGATCGATGATCTGCCTCCTCATGTTCGGGTCTTCAAGCTCGGTATCTATGGTCAACTCCACCGGACCCTGGTTCATAACATCGGTCTCCTCCCCCTGGGGAGTTGTCCATTTAAAAGCGCCGGTAGCTCCGGCATTGGTAAGATTCTGATTAATCTGCTCCACCAGTATCTGCCTGGCCTGGTCCATGGAAAGCTCGTCCATCGGGTCCTTCTTAACCGGACCCCGGGTCATTATCTGTCCGATCCAGCTGCCCTGGGCCATTATGAATGTACCGGCACCGAGGACGACGAATACGATCACAAAAGGGATGAGATTGATGGCCGGCTTCTGGGGACCTTTGTTTAGCAGGCTGCTGGAAGACCTTCTTACGCGCTGACTGGTACCGCAAGAAGGGCAGACTTCCTCATGTCCGTGAAGGGGCACACGGCAATTGGGACAATCATGCATCTAAAGCCATCCTCATTACTAAGAAAAGACATCACTACTTTATCAAATGATGCCTATATAAGTAACTCTATCTAGCCACTGACATATTGTTCCGTAATCTCATGTTTTTCTGTGTCGGGACTTCGTATGGAAAGCACAGAGCCAAATGCGATACCCGAAAGAAGACCTCCCAGGTGAGCAAAAACCGCCACATGG
>JAUIJG010000162.1 GCA_030431355.1 bacterium | reverse complement strand
ACCTGGATCTGGCCAGCATCCTATGGTTGGAAGGTGAGCTTTTAAACTCGAGATTCTCCTATGTTGTAATCAGCCATGACCGTGCCTTTCTTCAGGATATAAGCAATCGAGTAATTGAGCTCAATCCTCGCTATCCCCAGGGATTTTTGAGCGTATCCGGTGATTACCAGCAGTTCTTGACCTTGAAGGAGGAGAAGCTGGCCGAGCAGAAAAATCTTGAGAAGAGCCTGGCCAGTCAGGTCAGAAGGGAACTTGCCTGGCTTTCTCGCGGAGCGAGGGCGCGGGCAACCAAATCACGCTCCAGAATTGAAGAAGCTGATCAGTTGGTGGAAGAGCTCAATGCCACCAGGGCGAGAAATCTGGAACGGACCTCCATCGATGCCGGATTTCAAGCAACCGGCAGAAGAACAAAAGAGCTAATCTCGATGGAGTCAGGCAGCAAGAGCTTCGGCGAGAAGACCCTATTTGACGGTCTTGATTGCCTGATTACGCCGGGAACTCGCCTGGGGCTTGTCGGTCAGAACGGCAGCGGGAAAACAACCCTTTTGAGAGTTTTGATAGGTGATCTGGAGCCGGATTCGGGGAAAATAAAACGAGCGGATGAGCTGAAAGTTGTCTGGTTTGAGCAGGATAGAGCCAGTCTGGACAAGGACAAGATCCTGAGAGACTCATTCAATCATGATGGCGACTATGTTGAGTACTGTGGACGGAAAGTTCATATAACAAGCTGGGCGCGCAAATTCTCCTTTGAAAACAGTCAACTTGATCTGCCCATTAGTTATCTCTATGGAGGCGAACAGTCAAGGATTCTGATAGCCAATTTGATGCTTGAGGAGGCTGATCTTCTCATCCTGGACGAACCTACAAACGACCTGGATATCCAAACTCTGGAGGTTCTGGAAGATTGTATTTCGGAATTTCCCGGAGCGGTTATTCTGGTCTCGCATGATCGGATGATGCTGGATACGGTATCAGAAGAGATTCTTGCCATTAACGGGGAAGGCTCTTTTGCCTATTGCGCGGACTACAATCAGTGTCAGGATGTTCTTGATCTCTGGGCGGCTCGGTCTAAAAAAGCGTCCAAGTCGGCTAAGGAGCAAAGCCGGAAAGAGAAGAAGAGTAGGGAGAAACAAGGTTTGACCTCTCCTGAAAAGAGAGCTCTTAAAGAGCTTCCGGCTTTGATAGAAGAGAAGGAAGAGGAGATCGCCAGCCTGCGTAGCAAGATGAGTGACCCTGAGATAGCCTCTAATTTCGTCAAACTGGAAGAGTTGATGAAAAACGAGAGCGGACTCAAAGAAGAGCTTGAATCCATGTATGAACGCTGGCAAATGCTTGAAGAGAAAGCTCTTTCAAGCTGAGTTTGTGTCTGCTAGATTTAGACCCAGGTCCATTGCAT
This sequence comes from bacterium, assembly GCA_030431355.1. The sequence goes on along the minus strand of JAUIJG010000162.1, from coordinate 9,434 downwards.
GCGGGATGGGAGGTAGACATTGGCTTTGTTGCAGCAATCTTCCAGACCGATACCACTATTAAAGGTCTCGGTTAATAATTTGACTGTCTCTGATTTGGAGAGGTAGCCAAGTCGCATTCCGGTTTGTAGCCGCAGGGCGACATAGAGCATTCCTTCGCTCAGTATTTTTGCCTTTAAGAGCAGGCTACCAACTTTGACGGCGCTCTTGCCATCACTTGCGATGGCATCTTCTATATTCTGTTCCGTGCAGACCCCTGCTTCCACCAGCAAATCTCCAAGTCTTGTCTCCGGATTGTTTTCGATGGATTTTAACTCAGCCATCACCGCATAGATATTTTTCTCTTCCTTGACGAAGCCACGAAGGGCGCTGGCTGCCTGGAATGGTAGCAACTCTTCGTTGGAGATGGAGGAGAGCAAATTGACCGCTACCTGCAACTGTTCCGTGCTGGCCAGTCCACGCTCGAGAAGGATCTGACCGAACTGCTTTTCTTTGAACAGTTCAATCTCAAGACATTCTGCCAGGTCTGCCTTTGAGATCAGATCCGCCATCACGAATAGTTCGCCGAGGCGTGTTGTTTTTGAATCGGGCGGGACAAAGAGTCCTAATTCGAAAAGAGCCTGCTCCAGGGTAATGTTTTGGCGGTAGGCGTGCTTGAGACCTTTGACGGCGGTTTCTTTTGAGATGGCTGACTCGCGAACCATCAGAATCGCGTTTAGAACAGAGAGAAGATGGTCGGAAGAGACGATGTTGTTCATGGTCATAATCTGGCCTACCATCACAGAAGACTGGTTGGATAGTACCAGCAGCTGGCCCAGGGACTGGGGGCTAAGCATTCCTGACTTGAGCATCACATCGGTCAACTCGTTGCCGGCTGTGTTTACCACCTGGGTTTTCTGGTGTAACTTCTTAGCCTCTTCCACAGCGGCTGGAAAGTTGAGTTTTGATTTGATGGCGATTCTGAGGGCCCTGATTGCCATGTCGGCGGTTACGCTCCCGTCCAGCACCGATCTTTGCGCGCTGTCCGATAGCGCCAGACCATGCTCCGTCACCAGACCGGAGCTTTTTATTGCCTGGGTGACAGGAATCTGTAAGTCCTTTGAAATGCACTTGTAGTCGGCCAGGTCATCGGTACTGACCATGCCGCTCTCTTTCCACAGAGTTAAAAGTACTTGGTCCGCTTCTGTCTTCATCGACATATCAACAATTCTCCTTCAGGGTATCTGCTGGAGTTTTTCTTCGGTAGCAGGATTCCGGCTCATTGTCGGGACCCGGAAATCATTTCAGTCGCCCTGGTTCTATCTAATTCCACTAATTACATCATTAACATGATCCTGCTCTGTCTTTGCAAGAAATCCCTTGAACAGGTGAGAGATTTGTTCACAGTTTTTTATAAAATCACCAGGCTAAGGGATAACCACTGTCGGTGGTATCGCCAGAACGATCATGCTGCTGCCTCGGTGCCCTGGGCAGCGATCTTTTTGTTGCGGCTAATGGTCTCGAAAGTATTTTTGTCTACCCAGGAGACGGCTTCCAAAAATCTGTCTATGTCCAGCTCGGTGAGAAGACTCATGTGGAATGCTATCAGGGCTTGCTCAATGCTCAATATAGAGTGTTTCACCAGGAACGTGAGTCTCACGGCAGTTCTTACCATGTCGGCTCCGATCAATTCGGTGAGGTGGCTTTGCTCTTCCCTTGAGCTAAATCCGGAGTTTGATACTAACTCTATCTCCTGCTGTCGATGTTCAAAGAGTCCGGTGAGAATTATTAGCTCGGCTGTTTTGAGACCGGCGTTCTTGTGGGATATATCGTGCACCGCGGCCAGGGCTTCCTGGATGGTGACATTGGATAGATGGATCTGATTGAGGGCCTGGGTGGCTCCGGCGTACTTCAGGCTTCCGGTGTGCATGAGACTTTGAAGATGAAGAGCCGAATCAAGAATGCCGTCTGTCAGGAGAGCAAATATTTTCAATACCTCTCCCAGCGGTTTACCATTGATTCTGGAGACTTCCAGGGCATCATCCACATTCTTTCTGGTCAAAACCCCTGAGTTCACCAGGAGTTGACCGAGGGGAACGATTACTCTCTGGTCCGAAGCTTTGAATTTGCTCAGTCCGTGGTTTATCTTGTTTATTCCGGCTACCGCCTGGTCTTCTGAGATCAGACCGGAACGCAGCAATCTCTGGGACTCAAGAGATACGGAGATCATGTTTTCGGAGACATGATCTCGGCTCTTCAAAAGCTCGCCAAGCTGTATGCCGACCTGTTTGCTTATGGTGAGGGTATGTTCAAGGGTGGAGAGGTCGACACATCCGGAGGCGAAGAGTAGTTGTCCAAGTCTTTTTGAATGGTTGATCTTGCTTATGATGTCGCCGGGAACCACCCAGGGAAGGGCGTTCTCCAGGGGGACTCTGTTCCAAGATGAGAATGCCAGGGCTCTTTTGGCGTAAGCGAGGCTGATATGATCGTCTCTAATGAGCGCCTGGGCTTCAATCAGGTTTCGCAACTCGTCCGGGGAAATGTAGGAGTGCTGGAGGAGAATCCGTCCCAGGGGTTGCCCGCTTTCATTGGATATAGCTACCAGTTTTTCCAGTTTGTCGTCTGGTATCCAGCCTAGCTGGGTTACTAGATGCCCCAGGTGTGATTCATTTTGGTTTTGCATTATCAGGATATTTTGGTAAGAGAAGGAAGACTGATTGGAGATGAAGAATTTCAGCTTCTCATTTTGGACTGCTGTCGGGTGGTTGTCAATGGGTGGTTGCTGTAGATCTATCTCCCTAATATCGTTCCTGTACTACCTGTTATTTAAACTCCTGGATCGGGCTGGTTATTAAATTGGATTTTTAATTTTGAAATTTCCGAAATTACTTTTGCCGTTGATGGGAAGTCTTGAAACGCACTAAATTTCAGTATCCCCAGGGTAGAAAGAAAAACGCGTGTTTTTCTTTCCGGCAATGAAAATTGCTTGGAGAGATAGTTTTTATTTCGAAGAGCTAGTTCTTTGAAATTTTAGTGATTTTGAAATTATTGTGATGTAAAAAAGCTCCCAGCCGCCGATTTGGTCCGGCAGAAAAAGGGCTTTTTCCTTATATGAATTGACTCTATATATGGTGCTCGATTGATCTGGGCTAAGCTCGTTCCCGGTGCAGCCTGAAGCTGTATCTCGGATTTGTGGAGCGATTTTTGTAGTAGTTTATGGAGACGTCTTCTCCAACCCCGTCGGTCTCGTAGGCGTCCACTGCTATAGACCACTGGGCAAATCGTTTGATTGCCGACTGGGGATCTGCATCGCTGCTCTCGCTCTTTATTGAGGCTTTGACACTGGAAGCCAACTCCATTGCCTGATGCACATTACCGGCGTCCATAAGTGTAGCCATCTGTCTTGCCGACTGGTGCATCTCTGCGGGGAGAATCGTATAGGCCATGGTAGAGCCTTCCTGGTCTTTTTTGAGAATCAGGTCCAGGTTTATGCCGTCGCGCTCTCTTTGATCCACGGAGTCCACCAGATTGATTCTATCCTGGCGATCTGCGTACTTGGAAAGCTCGGATAGAAAAGCCGTGGCGACCTCTTCTTCGGGTCTCTCATCCAGTGATTTTGCCAGTTTGTCGGCTGACTCGTTGATATTAGAATCCATGTTTTTTTGAACAGCTCTTTTGCTTCAGGCGCCCTGGCCTGAACTCTCTCTATTATATTGTACCCTGACCATATCTCTTTATGTTCTTGCTTTCTGGCCTTGCCCCAGGGTAATGACCCTGGTAAGGTTTCTTGGGCCTGTTGCTCCTGGTGCGAGTTTTCGTTTTGAAGAATTTGAAAAAGAAGAAATCTCCCGGTTTGAAATTGAGCGCTCCTGAAATTCCGGAAGAGCAAAACTTGACTGCTCTGGATCTGTTGGAGCTTGGTACGGATGAAATATATGAGAATTTGCTTCTCGCTAACTGCTCGATAGAAGCCGGCGAATTCAATCATGTGACAATCGAAGCCTCTATTTTTAATCGGGTGAGAATGCCTGGATGTTCAATCGGAAATCTATCCATGAGAGACTTGCGCATGGATACGGTCGATCTGGCCAACTGTCAGTTCCCTGGTTCTCGAATGAAGCGCTGTCAATTTCTAGGCGGTCGTCTGACAGGCGCGAACGTCTCCGCGGCACGTCTGGAGAGTGTTCTGTTTGAAAATTGTCGGTGTGATGTTTCTATATTTTTTCAAACGGAGTTTCTCGCCTGCCGTTTTGTAGGCTGCGATCTCAATGGTGCGGATTTTCGAGATGCTGATCTGAGCGGCACAATCTTCAAAGAGTGCAAGTTAGATGGTGCGCAGTTCTATGGTGCCAATTTGACCGGGGTGCGTTTTGTCGACAGCTCCCTTGAAGGTGCCGTGATCGGTTCCAGGGATTTGAAAGGTGTGAAAATGACACCGGTGGAAGTGATAGACAACTCTTCCATACTGGCGCGATTGCTGGAAGTTGAAATCCTTCAATCCGAGTGAATTACAGAAAGCCTGGTGACAGGCTGGGATCAATTTACTGGCAGTGCGTTTGAGTGATCTATGCGACTATCTCATAGTCTGCTCGCTAAGTTCTATCTGGCTTCGGAGGAATCTATGAAGGTGCAGACGGTGGAGAAAGTTGGAATTCTGGCTCCCGCCGTAGTGGATTTGGAGTTGTTCTGCTCAAGATTCTCTATGTAGTCCTGTTGTTCTCGGCTTAGCTTTTCGATTAAAGACTTGCTCTGGGTTTCCGGATAGTAGTGAAAAGCAGCATTAAATCCCATTTTTGTCATACCTTGCGGCAGGTTGCCGTAAGGAGCGGCTGCTTCGATGCAGTCTATGAAGCTTTTGTCGATCTGTTTACTGTTGCTGGATTTGACAAGTTTTATGGTGTGGCAATTACCGTGGGAATCTAGCTCGAAATAAACAACTCCCCAGGTACTGGTCTTGGCTCTTGGTGGGCTCCAGTTGCTGGCGATTCCCATCTTCAGTTCACCGAGATAGTTGGATGTGGAAGCCGAACTTCCTGTTTGTCTGTGATAGGTTTTGGCTGTTCCTGTTTTATGTTCGCTGGATAGATGTCTGGCTGCGTAGGCTGGATAACCTATTCCTGCTCCGGCGTATGTCGATAGCGCGTAGACTGCGGTGAGGCAAAGGAGGGATCTTGGGATTTTCATTGATTGCTGAGTTACCTGTGGGATGGTAGGCGATTCTTGTCTATACTTCGATTTTGCCACGGTACAGATGGTCTGTACATAGGTAAAACCCTTATTCGGGAAACTGGATGTTTCCTTCAATTAGGAGGATGTCGGGCAGGTTGGAGGAGAATTTTGAAATCCAGGGTAAATTGTTGAAGTATGGAGATGATAGTTCCCCATGAATCCTTCCGAAAATACACCCACACCCATACTGGATGAAGTGCCGCAGTCGAGCACGGACCAGTCTGATCCGAAGCTTATTACCAGCCGATACACTGTGATCGACAGACTCGGCCAGGGGGGCATGGGTCGTGTTTATACAGCCCACGATTCTCGGCTCAATAAAACTGTGGCGATTAAGATTTTGTTCGGAACGGTTTTTGCCCAGAGTTATTGGGCTCGCTTCCAGCAAGAGGCAAAAGCAGCAAGCAAGTTAAAACATCCGGCAATTGTCCAGGTGCTGGACTTCGGCTCCTTTGATCATGATAAACCTTTTCTGGTCATGGAATATGTGGAAGGACAAACCCTGAGTGACCTGGTCAAAAGTGAAGGAGCCATTGAACCGGCTCGAGCCCTGACCATAATCTCGCAGCTATGCCGGGGGATGCAACATGCCCATGGCAGAAAGGTTTTGCACCGGGACTTGAAACCCTCAAATATTCTGATTGCCGATACAGATAACGGTGAGACCGCCAATATCTTGGATTTTGGAATCGCAAAAGTTGTGGAGCAGGGTGACTACAAAGAGACCCTTACTAAAACCGGTCAGATTGTCGGAAGTCCTCGCTACATGAGCCCGGAACAAGCCTGTGGGGAGACCGTGGACGGCAGAACAGACATCTACTCCCTCGGTTGTGTTCTCTATTTTATGTTGACCGGGGCGCCACCATATACAGGGCAGAATCCCCTGGAGGTGATCGGCAAACACATACAAGATCCGATACCAAAACTGAATGATAATCTGTCTTCTCCTCTCCCCAATGAGTTCCAGAACCTGATTGAGAGGAGTCTGGCTAAATCCAGGAGTGACCGCTACGCGAGCATGGAAGCGTTTGCAGAGTCGATAGATTCTCTTTCCCATTCTTTTAAAGGCTATTCTGAACAGAAGAATATTGAAGAGGGTCTCTCTCTCTCCGGTTCATCAGAAATTTCTGAGAGTAAGGATGTTATTAAAAGAGGTAGTAAGCCTGCGTTATTAGTCGGCGGATTTGCTCTTACCCTTGCAATCTGTGGATTGGTCGCGGGGACTCTTTTGTTTAATAGAAAAGAGGGAGGCGGCGCTGAAAAGATCTCTCCACCGAAAGCTGAGCCTGTTGCGCTGTCGACAAAAACGGCTCGCCTATCGGAAAGTCTTAAAGCCGGGTCCATGGTGGTAAATGACGCAAAGCTTTCTGTGGAGCACTATGACAAGATTCTCCAGGTGAGCGGTGACGACTCGACAGCCAAGCTCGAAGAGATTCTCGCCACTCCTGGAGGCGAGAGGGAAATTTTGTGGGTGACCAAAACTACCCTGGACGAGAAGATGATTGAGGTACTTTCCAGGTTCAAGAAACTGCGCAAACTTAGATTGATAAACAGTGAGACCAGCGCGGAAGCGTTGCGAGCATTGGGTCAGATCAAGTCATTGACGGACCTTCACTTTTATCGAAGCCCTGTATCTTTGAAGGAGCTGCAAGCGCTCAGCAAAGTTAAGTCTATCGAGGTGATTAATTTTGAGGAGATTGAAGTTTACAAGCCTGAGCTTGAGATTGTCTCGAAGATGAAAAACCTGAAAACATTGAGGCTGTTGCGTATCCCAAACATTAAGCCTAATGACCTGGATTGTTTTAACCGTAAGCCGAATTTCGAACTTGTTATGTCCAAGTGCCCAGGCATTCCGGAGGATATTTTTAAATACCTGCGCTTGAAGTACGGAATCTCCATAAAGGAAGACTATAAGAGTGCTAATTTGGGCTTCGCGGAAGCTTTTAGTGAGTAGGTTCGTAGACTGGACTGGTTTTTTGGATGTCGGAGATCTACGCTGGTACAGGCAATTTTATCCCCGCTATCCCTGCTATTATGAACTCCGGAAGTGGAAAGACGGATTTTGGGTAAGGTCATGTCTTTTATACAGATAAAAGTCTCTCGAATGATATTAATAGTGGTGCTAGCGGCCGCCGCATTTCTATCCGTTCCCGAGGGACGGGCTCTCAGCAAAGGACAGGTAGCTAATATCAGGGCCTCTGTTATTGCTTTGAGCGCCATGATCGAAGCCAGTCCAAACGAGGCTGAGTTATATTTTGAAAGGGCGCTCTTGCAGAAAAAGCTGGGTAATTATAAGTCCGCCGCCCAGGATTTGAAGATTGTGGAACTTTTGAAATACCCCCATTTTAGATTTGAGCTTTATACTTTGAAAGGGCTCTGCGATTTTTTAAGTGGTGAATACTACAAGGCTGTGGAAGACTATAACTTTGCTCTGCAAGTGAATCCTCGTGCCGATTATTGCTACGCGAACAGAGCCTGTGCTTTTCTCAAAATTCATCGCTATAAGCTGGCTATCAACGATTGTCATCAAGCGATAAAGTTAAACTCTCTGGCCGGGGCACCATTTAGCACCGCGGCAGAATGTTATTACAGAAGTGGGCAGTATAAATACGCTATCGATTATTCTAGTAAGGCGATTCAAAGGGATCCCGATGACGCCAAAGCTTATTACTTTCGCGGTGCCGCCTATCGAAAGATCGGTCAGAAACTGGCAGGGGATCTGGACATTGCCAAAGCCGCGAAGCTAGGGCTTAAGGTGAAAGAGCTTTAGTCCTACAAAGATACGTCACACTAAAGTTACGCACAGCTATTAAGTTCTTACCATCGACAGAATCTTACTAGCCGGTTGGCAATGGGCTTACCAGACCATAGTCCTCTGGTCGCTTACTCACATATTTGTCCGGAGAACGAAAATGCTTGCAGGAATGACACTACTGGGCTCTCTCATCGTTATTTACTACGCCTTGTTCAGAATGATTCTGGAATAGGTCGGGTCGGATTAGGTTGAGATGGGATAGGATAGGATAGGATAGCGCGGAAGAAGATACGAAATCTGCAATAATATCCCCATGCACTCTAACACCAGATTTCCGGTCGAACCTGCTCGCCAGCAGATTGTAGAGGAAGGCTGTTCTTTTTGATAAGACCAAAACAGCAAACTGGAATTTGAAGTGGCACCAGGACCTGACTATTTCGGTCAGGGAGAGGTTTGATCTGCCGGGCTATGGACCATGGTCCGTGAAGGTAGGGGTGCCCCATGTTCAGCCTCCGTTGGAAGTTATGCGGTCCATCATCGCTGCTAGAATTCACCTGGATCCATGCTCTCTGGATAATGGTGCACTAAATGTGCTACCAGGCAGTCATAGGAAAGGGAAATTAGAAGAGGCTGAGATTGCTCGTCATGGGGAAGAAGTTAGGATTTGAGCTTCTCTATGCTTATCGGTTCTGCCTGTCCTTGCTTGTCGTGACCGGTGTGGATGGTCATCTGGCTCACCGGAATCTCAATGTTTAGTTGATCAAATTTTTCTTTGATGCGCTTTCTGTATTCCCTGGCGGCGCGCCACTGTTCACCCGGTTTGGTGGTAGTCCTTACGGTAACCACATAGCCATTGGTCCCGAAATGGCTCAGTCCATAGATAGTGAGCGGCTCGGTAATGGCTGCTTTGAAATCGGCATCCGCCCTTATCTCCTCGTCGATTTCGCCGAGAACTTTCACCACTTCGTTGAAATCTTCTTTGTATGCCACCGGCACATCGATGACATACCTGGAGTATTCCCTGGTCATGTTCACCACCACGTCCACCTGGCTGTTAGGCACGTAGAGCATGTTGCCGTTGAAATCACGGAGCTGAATTTTGCGAAGAGAGATCTCTTCTACGGTGCCGCTGATGCCGGCGATTTTGACAAAGTCGCCGACTCTTATCTGTTCTTCAATGATTATAAGAGTTCCGGCGAGAATGTCTTTGAGCAGGCTCTGACCGGCAAAACCTAGAGCGACACCGAAAATTCCGGCACCGGTCAACATCGGACCCACGTCTATTTGGAATTCACGTAGAATTTCGAGCAGGCCGAGGAGTAGCACTCCTATTAGAGTGAACTTGCTGGCAAGCTGGGTTGTGGTCCCGATTCTTTTTATAGTCTCATTGCCTTCCCGCCCCTGGGTCATGAAGCGAACCAGTTTTCTTGTCACCGGGGGCGCTCCGAAAAGAGCCAATAGCATTATGCCGAT
>JAUIJG010000161.1 GCA_030431355.1 bacterium | reverse complement strand
ATTAATTTTAGTTTTGCTAAACTTTTTATTAAAACTATTTGAAGAATTAAAGTCAGTGTTTGGTAAAATGGGACCGAATGGCATTTGAAAAAATGAATGAATTGTCACCCCTTTAGCATTAATAGCTGCTACTCCAGTTGGTGCAACAGTAATCATTCTTTTTTTTGATTCTTTCTTTAATCAAAGCTTGTAGCTCGTCTCCGGTGACGTTCTCTTCTTTGACCACTTCGTCCACCGGAACATCGGCTAGCATATCATCCGGCACTTCGATTTTGCCAAGCTCTTCCAGCTCTTCTATATCTTCGAATATATCCATCTGATCAAAGTCAGGTATGACTACTTCTTCATCAGGCTTGGCGGCGGCAGCTGTCTCCTGGCTCTGATTCAGATTCTCCTGGATTTGATCTTCGGTAAGGGCATTGGGCGCATAGTCATTTCCGGCAAAAGAGACAAATTGGGTCTCTTCGGAGTTTATTCCATCGAGGCTGTCTAACGGGGGCGCACCCGGTTGGAGGGCGTCAAGGTTGGTGGAGGTATCGGTCTCAAAATCTTTTGCCTGACCGGCTATCTCTGCTTCATGCTCTGAAACCGCTTCATCTATAAGGTCATCTGTTCTATTTATATCTTTTGGAGAGAGCACTCCCATGTCATATACAGTTTCAAGGTCTCTCCAACGCAGATCCTGGAGCGGATTGAAATCACTGGAGACATAGGGGCCATCCTGGGTGAAATTGATCACCGCTCTTTCGTCGCTCTCAAGATTGTGGGTCGTTAAAGCATCGCTCTCAGCGCCTGGTGCAGCCTGTGCGGGCTCTGCCGCCGCCATGGTCTCCACAGTAACGGTCTCTTCCGTCTCGGAGACAGGTCCTTCGAAGCTGTGAGTCGAAGCCGTGTCCGGGTTGTCCTCTCCCTCCATAATTTCGCGAGCGGCCCCGGTTTTGATGCTCAGGTTCCTGGCCAGCTCCTGGGAAGGAAAGGCTCCGGTGGCTTCCGCTCCGCTCTCTTCGTCATCGGAGTTTCTGCCTTCGGCAAGGCCTTTTTCATATCCCAGATGGAATGAATTCTGGAGTTGAAGCGCCATTGCGTCGGCTTCTTTTTGCAATTCGGCAAGCTTGTTTTCGACTTCGTCTTTGCCCATGGAGATAATCGTCTGCTTCTCTCTTTCTCCCTTGAGGGCATCGTTCAATTGCTCCACGTCTTTTTCAAGTCGGGCAATTCTCTTGGCGGTTTCTTCGTCTTTGTTGTTATCTTGAGCGTTATCAGATTGTTCCGGCGAGCCGGATTCAAGGCGGGCACTAAGCTCCTTGTTTTGGTCTTCCAGCTCCCGCATGCGCAGGTTGATCGCTTCGTTCACTCTCTCCAACCCGGAGACCGTGACGGTAAGCTCCTTTATCTTTTCGTCCTTTTCGACCTCGTCGTCATTCTCACTTTCGCTTGAATTCTCGCCGGAGGCTGCTTCTTTGAGTTCGGAATTTTCCTGTTCCAGCTCCCGTAGCTTCTGGTTGATACCTTCGTTGACCTGTTCAAGACCGGCCACTGTTCGGGTTAGTTCGGTAATCTCTTCCTGAAGTTCTGCAGAGTCGTTATTCTCTGAGTCATCCTCTCCGTCTTTCGCCTCTTCCAGTTTCTTGTTCGCGTCTTCAAGCTCTCTCAGTCTCTGATTCAGGGCCTCGTTCACCTTTTCCAGACCACTCACTGTTCGAGTCAGCTCGGTTACTTCTTCTTGCTTGTTCTCCACCTGGCTGTAAGCCTGGGAGAGCTCCTCCTCCAATTGCTTTATCTCGTCCTGGGATTCGGACTGAAGAAGCTGCATTACCTGGTTGTTGATGTCCTCCGGAGGAGGAAGGGCACCGCCTTCTTCCATCTCGGCTATTTTCTGGGCTAGATTGTTGTTCTCTTTCTCAAGCTCTTCCAGTGTTTTTTCGAGATCGAGAATTTTCTTTGTCTCTGTTTCCTGGGGATCGGTGAAGGTGCAGTCGTTTCCTCTGGCCTCGATGATTACAGCCATGGCTTCGGCATTGCGGACCAGCTCGTCCCTGTCTATCTCCAACTCATCGGCCACCGTGTAGGGATTGAGATCCCAATCTTTCGACTTCAAAGATTCGATGGCTTCTCTGACTTTGGCTGTTTCAATTTTTGTTTTGGTTATCTCGTCTTTCGACATTATTTTTGATTTTCTTCGTGTGTGGCTGATAACTCTTACGAATCGAACCCGGATGCAGCTCCGGGCAGCTTATGGAAGTTCCGGGGAGGCAAGGAGGTTGAGGATCTGCTCCCGTAGAATTTCTCTTATCTTATTTCTTTCCCCATAAGAACAAAAACTTGTTAGATTTTCTCCAGAAGTTTTTGAACTATCACTTAAATACAAGTCTACAAGTTTAAGAGATTAACTGATCATGGGCGAGTCAATTAGTAAGGCCAGGTTGAAAGTAGTTGGCCGGGTGCAGGGCGTTTTTTATCGAGTCAGCACTCGCGAAAAGGGGCAGGCGCTCGGATTGCGGGGCTGGGTAAGAAACCGCCTGGATGGCTCGGTTGAAGTTCTTGCCCTTGGCAATAAAGCTGAGCTTGAGAAGCTTGTGGAGTGGTGCACGGAAGGTCCATCCGGAGCCAGAGTAGACCGGGTGGAGACTGAGTGGCTTGAGCCTCAATCCAGCTCCTCGAAAGAAGATAAAAAGAGTGGGGAGGAGTCTATGCCCGATTGCCCCGGAGAAGGGTTTGTGATCGAAGATACTGTATGAGCCATATCTACGCCTGTTCAAGAGACTCGATAGAGCACGGTCGCTACAAAAAATTGCTATTTGGATTCGTCACTGCCGGCGGTGGCTCAATACGATCTTGTTTTAGCCGATTATTCTAGAGCCCGGACCTTCAAATAGACGGTATGCTTCTTTGACAAGGGTAGATTCCTCTTTTGGTTCTCCGGCCTTGCCATTTTCGCCCGGGTTTGCCTTCTCTGTCGTCGCTGCCGTAGACGGCTCTGAAGCTGAATCTAAATCTGACCCGGAGCTCTCCTTGTCTCCGTTACTCGTTTTGAAGCCGGCTGCCGATCTCTCTTCCTGGGATAGGCGGTGTGGGAGCGGGCCGGTCTCTTCTTCCCTGAAGGGTTCTCGTTCCGGCCGTGCTTCTTGAGCCGGGGGTTCATGTCTTGCCTCCGGCTCTGGGCTCTCCGTGCTCTCTCTGGGCTCCGGCTCTCTTTGTCTGGGAGGTGCCGGTGCTCTCCCTTCAAGCTTTTTTGGGGTAAGTTCCCCTTCCTGAACGACTTTGACCTTAACGATAATTTCCTTCCCGGTGAGAGCCTTATATGCTTTGGCGAGATTTTCGGCTTTGCTCTCTATGGACTTCTGGAAGAATTCTTTGTTGACTCCTAAGGTGAGCTGATTGTTTTCAAGACTGAGCGGATTGGCGTGCATGGAGACAAGGCTGTAGGCGGGAATGCTTATTTTATGCAGGGCATCCAGCAGATCGGACCACAGTTCGTCCATCTCGTGGGTAGCAAAATTGGAGCCGGAAGGTTCACCCAGGTCGTCTTCGGGGTCAGAATTCAATGAGTCTTGATCCGGTTCGATATTACCTGCTCTGTCTTCATCCGGATTTTCGCCAGGGCTATCCGGGTTTTGGTTGGCTTCGCTTTCCATAGCAGAGGTAGAAGCAGGTTGGGCAGTATCTTCGTCTCGACTTTGCCTTTCGATGGTTGATTCCGGCCTGGATTCAACAGCGGGCTCTTCCCGGGGTGGAGCTGCTTGCTGTGGCGGAGCCTGCCTTGGTGCTTCCATTGCCTCTTCTGGCCTTGGCCTGGACTGTCCGTAACTTCCTGGTCTGCTTGCCGGCGCTGATTTAGATTCAGCGCTGGAGCCGGCGCTTGCTCTCTCCCTCGGGTAGGCCTCGCCATTCCCCAGGGAATTCTCCAGCTTCTTGATCTTTTCGGTCAGGCTCTTAACCGAGGCGATGTCTACTCTGTGGCAGATGGAGAGCAAACCCATTTCCAGAGTCAGGGAAGGCTGACTGGAGCGCTTTATGTTCTGTTCCAGGCGGTCCATCAACTCTACAATCTGGCTTAACTCAGACCGATCAAATTCTTTTGCCTGTTCAACCAGTTTTTCCACATAGGCTCGGGAGCCGGTGACGAACTGAACAAATCCATCGGATATCGGCTCCTCGCCTGACATGTAAGAAGCTTTGGTCAGGGCAAGAAAATGTTTGGCTAGCTCCACTGTTATCAAAGAGGCTTCTCTTCCCTGGAGTAATAGCTTGTTGACCTCTTCCAGGACTCTGTGACCATCACATTCGAATACACCTTTGCTTATTTCAAGAAGGATATCTTCGTCCAGGGCTCCCAGTAAGACGAGCAAGTCGGCAACCTGGACAGGTTCACCGGGGCGGGAAAGCAATGCTGCTTGATCGAGCAGTCCCAGGGCGTCTCTCAGTCCGCCCCCTGAACGCCGGGACATCAAATCTAAGGCGTCTTCGGCAATCTCGATCTCTTCTTTCTTAGCCACATTGGTAAGATGTTCTGCCAGCTCTTCCTGGTTGACGAGGCGAAACATCAGGCGCTGACAGCGGCTTACAATGGTTGGTGGCACTTTGTGTTCTTCGGTGGTGGCCAGAACGAAGACTACATTTGGTGGAGGTTCTTCGATGGTTTTAAGAAGCGCGTTGAAGGCTTCTTTTGTCAGCATATGGCACTCATCGATGATATAAAGTTTGTGTTTACCGTCCTGGGTGGCAAGGGGGGCTCTTTCAATTAGTGCTCTGGCGTCATCCACACTGTTGTTTGAGGCCGCGTCGATCTCAAAGACCGAGGGTGAAGAGCTGTTTTTTATGGACTCACAAGAGGGGCATTCCAGGCAGGGACTAACAGTGGGACCTCTGTCACAGTTGATTGACTTCGCCAGAATCCTTGCCGAAGAAGTCTTTCCTGTTCCGCGGGGACCGGTGAATAAATAGGCGTGGGCAATTCTATCGTTAACCAGGGCGTTGGAGAGGGTTTTGACCACAGACTTCTGACCGACCAACTCGTCCAGGGACTGGGGCCGGTATTTCAGATAGAGCGGTTGATATTTCTTGGCGTCTTCTACCATCTTTTATAAGGTCAAATGATCAAAAACATATCGTACAGTATTTTTTGAGGCTGGAAGCCTTCCGACCTTCCATTTAGTCTATTTCATTCAAATCTGGTAATATCCGAAATAGCGTCGATACAGAGGTTTTTAAAGATGAAAAGCGGGCTGGGTCTGATTTTTTTAATAGGCGCGCTTGTTGTTCTTCTATCTTATGGCAACCAGATGAGCATTACCGCGAAGGGACAATCTCGAGCGGATAAGGGGGCACCGAGCCAGGATAAGAAGAAAGGGTTGAGACAGGCAACCCTGGCCGCCGGCTGTTTCTGGGGTGTTGAAGCGGCACTGCAAAAGGTAAAAGGGGTGGAGTCCACCACTGTAGGCTATACCGGTGGCACGGACGAGAAGCCTAATTATCCTAAAGTCTGTTCCGGTGATACCGGCCATGCCGAAGCTGTTCAAGTTTTCTATGACCCTAAAGTGGTCTCTTATGAAAAGATTTTGGAGGAATTCTTTCGGCTTCACAAGCCATTTTACGACCAGCGTTCATACAAGGGTGGCCAGTATCGCTCGGCAATCTTTTATCGAACGGAGAAAGAGAGACAGATAGCCTCCGATGTTAAAAAACGTTTTGAAAAAGAATACAAACAGAAACTTTATACGGTGATAAAACCCGCTAAAACTTTTCACGAAGCGGAAGAGTATCACCAGGACTACTACAAAAAGAATCGCATGTGATTTTGGCTGGTGCTATATATGGTGCTTTTTGTGATCGGCTGACTTGAGGTCCCGGGTGGAAGCTGATAGATTAGGTTGATGAAAAATCGCAATCTTCCCCTCGCA
Organism: bacterium; assembly: GCA_030431355.1. The sequence goes on along the minus strand of JAUIJG010000161.1, from coordinate 4,974 downwards.
GTGCTTATCTCTTTTGTCTTCGGTGGTGTCGGATTGCTCTGGGGTTGCGAGAAACCCAGCGGCAATTGGACCGAGCTTATGGAGCAGGGTCGGCTTGCCATGAAGGGTGGTGATTTTGAAGAGGCGGAGAAGAAATTTTCCACCGCCTCTGCTATCGCCGAACAGAAAGGACCTAAGAACGATCGATTTACTCGAAGCATATCGGCTCTGGGGGCAGTTTATCTGGAGCAGTCCAGATTTGATGAAGCTGTTACTTTCTTTAAACGCGCCTTTGAAATTGACAAGCGCATTGTAAAACCCGATAGTCCTGTATTGGCAGAGGACCTCAACGATATCGGCCGGGCCTATATGGAAGAAGGAAATATTGCCCGGGCCAAGACTTATTTTGTTCAAGCATTAAAGATAGCGGAATCGGAGCATGTGAAGAACAAAAACAAGCCAATTTATGTGAGGATTCTCTCGAACCTTGCCACGGCGGTGGGTTATCTGGAAGGCTACTGGGAAGCCAGGGAATATGTGAACACGGCCCTGGATTACTCCAGTCGCATCAAAGATAAATCTGCTGTTTTGAAGACCCTGGGTAAACTTGCCGCGATAGTGGATGGACAGGGTGACTATGAGGAAGCGGACCGACTTTATCAGGAAGCGCTTAAACTGGAGAAGGACTACTACGGAGCGGACAGCCATCTTCTTGTGAAGACGATGAGTGCTGCCTCGGAGTTTTATCGCCGCGCCAAGCAGTATGAAAAGTCTGAACAGTTTGGTCTGGAAGCCCTTGCTCTTTCCAATAAGTATTACGGGGAGAAGAGTAAACACAGTGCCATGCTGCTCTGTCACCTGGGTCTCCTGTACGGTGACAAGGGGGATTTGAAGAAGTCGGAAGAGTATCTGCGATCCGGTATCAAACTTATTGAAGAGACTCTCGGAGAGGAGCATCCCGAGCTTGGTCTGGAACTTATAAATCTGGGTGTCGAGTTGGAAGAGGACAAGAAGTTTTCAGAGGCGGAGCCTGTCTACCAGAGAGCGGCAACGGTTCTAGAAAATTCAGTCGGTTCTCAGAACCCTCATCTTGCCAGGGCTTATCAGGGTCTGGCAAGGCTCTATCATGAGAGGGAGCGTCAGGAAGATGCCGAGGTCTATCTAAACAAAGCGATCAAGATTCAGGAATCTGTTTATGGAGAGGAGAGCGCACGACTGGTCAGCTGTCTCAAGTTTTTGAAGGAGCTTAAAGAAGCTAACGGGGATAGTCTGGCGGTAAGCGCCTTGAATGCTAGAATCGAGCGATTGGAAAGTTTGAAGAACGCGGAGAAATAGAGTCTTTTGCAGAAGAATTCTGACAGGATCAGGATGCCATATTTTCAATCAGCTTCTTCAGTTGTTTTTTAACCGCATCTTTTTCAAATCTACCTCGGTCACCATGGCCAGCCAGGATCCATTCAAATTGGAAGTCCATCAATTTTTTCATGGAGTTTGTCTGCTCCTTCCATGAATACCAGCAGTGTTTTCTGTGGGCGGCAAGGTCACCGGTTTTTCTACTAACGTACAAATGATCTCCACTGAAAAGAAACTTGTCTTTGTAAATGAGCACCATATGTCCTTTTGTGTGGCCGGGAGTGGGGATGATCCGGAAGTCTGTCAAAAATTCCAGGGAAGAAAAATCTTCTATCACAATCTCAGAATCTGGTTCTGCTTCAAGAGAATGTTTGTGAATTATCCTTTTAGCCTGGAATTGATCGGCATATTTTTCGGCTTCCGCCACATCATCTTCGTGGGTCAGAAAAATATATTTGATCCCACCCTGTTGTTCGAACCAATTGATTAGATGGTTGTTGAATTTGGGAGAATCTATTAGCCAGTTTCCTTCTCTCTCCTTTATGAAAAAGCTGTTGCCTCCAAAAGAGAGTGGCGAGTTGAAGCCGGTGTAGTAGACAGGTTCTTCGATCAAGAGTGGGAAGTCTTCCATGACTTCTACTACTCGATTCTCTCCTTTGTTTCCGATGGAGCCGGTGGGGCAGGCTAGAAGCGCTCTGGTTGCACTGCGTCTCTCGTGCTCCTTCTGCGGTTGTTTGAGGACGTAGGAATATTCTCCGTCGTCTTCAAAGACGCTCGGGCAGAGTTGTCTGCAGGTATCACAGTTGATGCAAGTGGTGTCAACAAAAAAGTCACCGGGGATGCTGGCAGGCACTTTCTTTTTGATATCTGCCATGGTCTACCAGCTCCTTGATCTTCTTCCGTACTGGAATTTTACCATCGCCGGTTGAAAATAGAGTACGATCTTAGAGGTGGCTTTTTCGATATTGGCTTTTGAAAGTTGTGTTTGCCATGAAACAATCCGCAGAAATCTATTCCACGCGATTTTTGACTTTGTCCCTTCTGCTATCCCTGCTGCCGACTCTGGCAACATCCTGTGTCAAGGAGCAGGAGAAGCCTGTCGAAAGGAATGATTTAAAGACCGAGCGCAAGAAGAAATTGCCCGGGGATAAGAAGCCTTCTCGAATCGAAGATTTTAACTTCTTGAAGGCGGTTGTTCCCCTGAAAGACCCGGATAAATACGTGACTCCTCCTGGTAACGAAAAGGAGAAGAGATCCCTTGCTGTCTGCAAGGAGGTAAAATCCCTGGCCGCAAAAGGTGAGTGGAAGAAAGCACTGTCTATGGTGCGAGAGGCTGCCGTGCTGACTCCGGATTATCCACCGCTATGGAACGCCAAGGGTGTAATTTATAACGAAGAGAAGCTGTTTGATAACGCCTTAAAAGCTTATGAAAGAGCGGTTTTACTAGATCCGAGATACTATACCGCCTGGTCGAACCTGGGTTTGCTCTACGCCCGCCGAAGCAACTTCGCGCAATCTGAGAAGGTCTTCGATTATTTAACTAAATTGGCTCCTGGTGAATCTAAAATTTGGAAGATGGCTGCTCGGATTAAGATTGAGCGTCAGAAGGGCAAAGAAGCAGAGAGATATTTGTTGAAAGCTCTGGAGCTGGCTCCCCAAGACGCGGATACCTGGTATAGGCTGGCCTACGATTACCACTGTATGAAAGACTACGACAGGGCTGAGAGTGCTTATAAAAAGAGTCTTCGACTAAATCCGAAGCACTTCTTTGCCCTCAAGTTTCTTGGCGTGCTTTACCAGGACCAGAAAATGTACTCAAAAGCGCGGGGGGCTTTCAAAGAATTGACCGCTAAGTATCCGAATAAGGCGGTGAGCTGGTCCTGCTTTGGATACTTAAGCCGGGCCGAGGGCAAGTATGATGAGGCGCTGAAGTATTATGAAAAATCCGCCCAGGTCGATCCTGCAAATTCCTCCGGACTGGTTGATGCTGCGGTCCTCTATAGGGATAAAGGTGAGTTTAATAAGGCTGAGACGCTGCTGAAGGAAGCGAGAAAGAGGCAACCTTCCTGGTACTTTCCTGTATATCAGCTGGGTCGACTGGAGTTGGTGCGTTTCAATTTAAAGAAATCTATCAACTATTTGAACGTGGCTCTAAGTATGAACCCTTCCCGCGCTTCCATATACAACAGTCTTGGTTGTGCGCTCTCTTACTCGGGGAAGACCGATGAAGCGCTCAAAGCTTTCGCCGATGCTGTTAAGTATGATCCTGGCTATGCGCTGGCCTGGGGAAATCTGGCCGAGTCTAATCGCGAGATGGGCAACTTGAAAGAGGCTAAGCGTTGCGCCATGAAAGCAGCCCGGTTGAATCCTGATAGTCCGTTTTTGCTTGCCACCCTGGCCTCACTTTTCTTGATTGATGATAAGCCGGACCCGGCACGGAAACTACTAACGAAAGCTCTCTCAATCGATCCTCACTATGCATTCGCCTGGCATAATCTAGGTCTCATCGCTATTGCGGACAAGGATCTGAAGACCGCCATCGGTTCTTTTGAGAAAGCGGTGAAGTATGATCCTGATGATGCCACCAGTTGGACCAATCTGGCCGAGTTGTATAAAAAGTCCGGCAATAAAGATTTGAGAGCGAGGGCGCTTCGTAAAGCTGCTAGCGCTAGAAAAGGGAATCGTCCTGAAGACTTATACAGAATCGCTCACTCTCTGGAGCAGATGGGTTTGAAACGTGACGCTTCCAGGGTTCGAAAAGACGGACTGGATCTGGATCCGGACGAGGCTGATGTTTTAATCAATGTTCCTTATTATATGGATCAAGCTAAGAGTGCCCCGGCTCAGGGTAAAAAAGGCGCTAAGTAGCTACTTCCTCGTCTGAGATTGTTTTTTTTAGGATTGTCCTGGGGTATGTTAGAAATAACCTTTTCCCACAGATTCTACTTGTAGGTGTCCCATGAAGCTTAATTCTGTTCTTGCCACCGTCCTGGCAGGCGCCATTACTATTGGTCCCGGTGTTTTTTCTGGTGCTTTTGCCCAGGACCTAGACAGCAGCAGTCTGGTTCAAAGCCTTGAATCCGGCGAAGTATTTGCACCAGGCACAAGGGTGACAGCGAGGATAGGAAATAGTGAGGTAGTTATTTCAACCTACAGAAACAGCAACGCCAACGATTCGGACTGCAAAATAGAAGCTGTATTGGCTGCCAAGGCAGTCTTTGATATGAAGCCGGAAAACATTGCCAGGGTAACCGTCTATTTCTTTGAACCTACCCTTTCCAATTTCAAGAAGGCTTCGGTCTCTCTGGGGGACGTAAAAGCTTTTGCCGCCGGAGAGGTTTCTAAGGCTGACTTAATTGCATCGATTCCCTTGAAATCTGGAGAGATGGATGACGTGGGGAAAAGGGTGGCCAATTATCTGGAAGCATCGAGAAAGTCCACAGGAAGAAGGCGGATTCAGACCAAGATTAAAGGCCAGGACGTAGAGGTGCTTGTTCACATTGACGGATGGGTGCTCGACTCTGAACTTAAGCTAGATGCGATCAGGCTTGCCCGGGAGGCGATGAAAGCGGCGAAGGGTTACAAGAGGGTCTATGTCACTTTTGCAGATCCTGTAGCCGAGACCCCGGATCGCTCCATACA
>JAUIJG010000598.1 GCA_030431355.1 bacterium | reverse complement strand
CCGAAAAGCACCGGTGTAAGTTAGAAATATTCCGGCGATTATGTTGGAAACTGCCCCTGTAGATCCGAGGGAGACAAGTACACCCAGAAAGATCGCCACCTGCTGAAAGGCAGGTGAGTCCGAACCCGGGAGATAAGGAAATGCCAGCATGGTAGCAAAAACCACCACTAGAAATTTTACGATGTTTGCCGTGGGACTAACCCACTCCTGTTCAAAACCAGGCAGCTTCAGAGTACCTGTTGCCATCTGGGTCGTTATAAAAGCGATAAACTTCAAAAGATATCTGGTACCGATGAAAATAATCACCAGGAAACAAAGATTGGGCAAATAGCCGACGATGGCAGGACCTACCACATTCACGACCATGTTCCAAACCTGGTCTTTGAGCTGCATGGAGAGATGCTCGGTCTGGGGAAAGAAAGCCAACACCGTCACCACCCAGGTGAAGATAAGGAGCCAGACAGCCAGGAGCTTGCTTACCTTGAGCATCCCCATCAAGATCGCGAAAAGAGTCTCCTCTTTCAACAACTCAACTTCTTGCACCCTGATAGAGCGAATATACTTTCCTCTCCAGGCTCTTATCGTCCGCCGGATTCGTCCGGTTATAAACTGCACGACAGCCAACAAAGCGGCAAATGCACCAGTAGCAATACCAGCCTCTTTCAGACTGGTGAACAAAGACTCTGAGGCATGCTCCCGATTTATAGAGACCGAAAGCTTCTCCTTAATGCGGTCCGCGTATCTTCCGGCAAGAAACTGGTGAGTGGTACCAGCAAGATTGGCGTCCCCTTCGGTGACGGTCATGATCTTTACTCTGCCGCTAACAATATCGGAATGGGTCTTCTGATCCACCGCTTGAATCAATCCGGGCACAAAGTCAGGGCTATTCATGGCTGATTCGATAATCTGCTCGATATTTTTTGCCCGCTCCTCTGCCGAAATAGGTCCAAGAGATGCTTCAATCGAAAAAAGTCGCTTGCCGTTCAGATGCACTTCGGCCAACTTGGGCTCTTCTTTCAAAACATTACCGGCGGCAAACACAGGAGCAGTTGAAAGAGCGATAACAAAAGCGAGAACGACAATCTGAACCAGCGCTTTCGCTATGCTTCTATCTGGCATAAAGCCTGTAGTTTGTACTACTGATTGCACCGGCAGTCACCTTATTTAAATAATGGCCTGATCTTTTATTCCACCAGCGAACAATTCGACGATCTATAGGTCGTTGAAAGGGATAAAACAGCATTATGAGTCGCTTACAAAAGAAGAGAGACCTCGATGGAGGTCTCTCAAAAAAACGTGGGAAGCGCGGGAGTGAACTTCCCACTTGCGGGAGGTTTGTGTTTTTGGATTTGGCTTGTTTGTGCATACATATTAACGTTCTAGTAAGCCTGAATAAATGTGGAATTACACAGTCTTCCCGCCGATCTTCTTTTGTTCACATATTTATATCTCCACCTTGTTAAAAACATCGGTTCTATGGTGCAATTAATCCACTCCGAGGTACCGACTATGAAAGAAAGGCTGGGATGCGATCTTGAGCATGTGTGGCTAACCATGGCCCTTGCTTGCATGCCCCTCTTTTTCTGTTTTACGATTCCGGCAGAGTGGCGCGGCATAGTCTTTATCTTTGTCATCATCACTGTCTTGATTCTCTTCGCGCCATACACCGTACTGGTCACCGAGATGGGCCTGACAATCAGCTCCATATCCAAAACCCTGGTGATTCCCTGGGCAAACATCAAAAAAGTCCGATACAACAACACTTGTAAGCTGTTGGTAATCTACTCCCAGAGAAGCCTGGCCGTAATTCCTTTCGGAATCTGGCTACATACCCAGGCATCGGAAGGCTATTTCATGCTCATGGATTACATAACCACCCGGGTTGATCCGGAGCGGGTGGAAGAATCTTCTCTCTTCTAATCGGAAAAGAGCTACAACTATCTAAATAGTTCTGCCCTGGTCAAGAACCCATTGAATGCTTCTCGTCATCCCTTCCTCCAGGGATACTTTCGGATCGTATCCCAGTTCTTTTT
>JAUIJG010000160.1 GCA_030431355.1 bacterium | reverse complement strand
TTGTGGCTGTCTCTTTCGTCTCCTCACTTCTTGTTCTGCCCGAGGAGCGATTGCGAATGGATGACGGAGTAAGATCATAGTGTTTTTTAAACTGATGGTTAAAACTCCTGACACTGCGAAAGCCGGCAGCATAGGCTATCTCGGTGAGCGGGACAGAAGTCTCCGTGAGAAGGCGTTTTGCCGTTAGCAATCTATGGGTGCGCGCTAGCTCATTTGGTGTGACACCATAAACAGTGCTAGTTACTCTTCTCAGATGTCTATCTGTAATTCCTAAGGATTCAGCCAGTTTTTTTACCGACAATTCCTCGTCACAAGAGGCTTCCTGAATAAGGATAAGGGCTGATCTGGCCAGACGTTTGTTCGCGTCGACCGGGGCTGAACCTGGTGCGATCTCAGGGCGGCATTTAAGACAGGGTCTGAATCCATTCAGCTCTGCCTCCGCTTGACTTTTGTAGAATCGGCAATTCGCCTGACTCGGGGTTTTCGCCGTGCAGATCGGACGGCAGTAAATCCCGGTGGATTTGACTCCCACAAAAAAGATTCCGTCAAACCTTCTGTCGCGGGCTGCCAGGCACTCATAATACTTGCTCACTTCTTCTTGCATCTTTTCACTTTACCGGAACGGGAAGTTTAAGGCTGGCAATTTTCGGACATCAAAATAAAGGTAGACAAGGCAAAGAGAAAAGGTAGAATGGAACGTTTTTCTGGTGCAACAGTCCTGGAGCAAATATACGAGTATGGAGCTCAGCGAAAAAGTTCATCCCCAGCTGGCAGAACAGTACAATCGCTATCGATTTCTATTCCTGGCCCTTTGCGTATCGGGATTTTTACCCCTTGCCACTCTCTTGTTCCTCTACTTCACGGGACCCGGATTAGCTTACATGGAGAAGAATCTGACAACCATTGTGGTGATTTTTGTCTTGCAAGTTCCACTCTGCGTGATGGCCGGTTATCTGCTCGGAGTGAAGCGGATGAAGTATCTGAAGCGCTCCACCTACCTGGTGGGGAGGGGAGTGCGCAGTCCGGTGCAGAGTACCGGTTTGTTTAGGGTGTCCGGTCAGGGAAATTATATCCTCTGTTGTGTGGACATATTCGATGACGCTACCGGAGAGATGGAGCGTTTTATGATCATTCCGACAAAAGACACTGAGTCAGCGATCAAAAGTTTGCCTGAGCTTGGAAAGGGCGATTTTGATCCATCGGAATCTAGGACAGAATCAGGGATAGAGACAAAGAGCCTTCAGGCTTTTGTTGATAGTGACACCGGAAAAGCTGTGGCAGTGGAACAGGATGGGGTAGTCTTTTTTGTCAGTCCGCCGGTGGCACTGCTGGCCTGACTATTTAGGCGGCAGGCTGGAGGCAAAGGTTATCGCCGGCTCCAGCCACTCGAAAAGCCCTTTGTCTTCCTGGAGGGCGCCGGCTTCCACCATCACAAATCCGGTCATCGGTTTGCCTGTGAAATTCATCACCCGAACCCGATCATCTTCCAGAAGCTGCGGGGAATTTTCCTTTCCTACCCTGAGGACCAGTTCATCTTTGATGATGCCGCAGCACATATTGCCGTTCAACATATAAGCAATGCCGCCAAACATCTTTCTTTCGATAAATTCATGTCCGCTGGCAGCCAGAGTCTTTTGAACTCTTTTCGCCAGTAATTCGTCGTAGGCCATCTGTCTGTCGTCTCGGCTCCTTGTGCCATTTTTCATTTAGTCGGATTTTATCTTAGATGATGCTGTTTTCTGCCCCCTGGTTTTCTGAATATAAGTAAATATATTCGGTCCGTCCAAATCCCGTATGTGGCTTGCTTCAGCGATATAACTCCGGGGCTTTAGCTATATCTAAAGAAGCCAAGAGATAAACTGTATATGATTTGATTCTGCACCAGGAAAATCCGGTAATCAGGCAATATTATGAGAGCGGCGCCAAGCCAGAATAATCAGGCAAATACGGTAGATTCGGATAATTTAGCTAATTTGGCTAATTCAAAATCTGCTGCTCAGACTTCTGCTCAGGCTGGAGAGGTGGCAAATAGCTCTTCGAAAGTCTTGTATTCTCAGCCGGGCAGCTGGATTCGTTCTGTACTGATTCTTGGGTTTGCCTGCTTTTTACTGTATTTCCTGGGACTTGGCTCCTACCCGGCAGTGGACCCTGCTGAAGCCTACTATGTAGAGGCTGCCAGGGAAATGCTGGATATCGGCAATTTCATCACCCCCCATCTGAATTACCAGATTTATTTTTCTAAGCCGATCATGACTTTCTGGTTGATGGCTGGCTCTTACTTGTTATTTGGGGTCTCTGAAGCTTCAGCCCGACTGCCTTTCCAGCTTCTTGCCAGTTTGATGGTTTTTGCCACTTACTATACCGGCAGGAAAATTGCCGGGGAGAGGGCAGGATTGTTTGCAGGGCTTTCTCTCGCTGCGGCTCCTTTGCTATTGCTGGTTGCCAGAGAGTCTCCGATAGATATAGCTTTCAGTGCTTTTCTAAGTCTGGCGTTGCTGGCCACGACTCTCTGTCTTTCCGGTCTGGGTAAATTTAGCTGGCCTTTTATCTATGTCGGGCTGGGCCTGGCTATGCTCACCAAAGGGCCTGCGGCAATCTTGCTTTATCTGATGGGAGCAGGCGGTTTTCTTGTTCTATCCCGACCTTCTTTCAAAATGTTAGGTGAGTGGTTACGAGAACTACGATTGTTGCCAGGTCTTGGGATTTTCTTCCTCACTATTCTGCCATGGCATGTGTCTGTTTGGAGTCAGACCGAGGGTCTGTTTTTGAAAGTGTTCTTCTTGTATGAAAACGTTGCTCGCTATGCCGGGCATACGAATATGGGTAGAATGAGCGTCTGGTTTTTCATTCCAGTTCTAATTGTCGGGTATCTGCCGTTCATATCTCTTCTTTTCCCGGCTGTGAAAGAGGTTTTGTTGGGTGGCACAGGGCTACCTACTATCCGGGAAGATTGTCGAAAGCGTGGGCTTGCGTTCCTGCTTGCTTTCAGTGCGACCACTTTCGCCTTCTTTAGTTTCTCCGGCACTAAGCTGATTACCTATATTCTTCCGGTGCTGGCTCCTCTGGCTCTGATTACAGGGGTGTTCATGGATAGACTTGTGGTTTCTAAATCGCGTGCAAGTGCAAGTGCGGCTGCGGGTGCAAGTGCGGATTCGGATTCGGATTCGGATTCGGATTCGGATTCGAGTACTGGTAGGGACGCTGCTGCCGGAGCGATGCCACACTGCGCTTCTGATTCCAGGGGGTTATCCACCGGTAGTGCTGAGAACAGGTGGCAAAAGGTCTTTTCATGCACGATGCTGGCGTATTCTCTTGCGTTGTCCGCAGGTTTGGCTTTCGCCCTTTTCTACTTTTCTGGGCTTAGTTCTCTGCAGAAAATCTTAGCCGTGACAGCGGGACTATTTTTTGTCTGTGGTTCTTTCTATCAATTCAAGCTAGCCAGGTCCGGAGATTTTCTCAAATCTGTGTATGTTTCTTTTGCCGTGCTGGTTTCCGGATTGAGTATTTTGGCAACAGTTGGAGCTGCCGTTTTCTATGGTCAGCAGCAGGGTGATTTGATGAGGATTTCTCAGAAGGCTGGCCAGGCTTCTGAGCAGGTCCATATGTTCGGTGTCTTTATGCCATCCTCCATGTTCTACGCAAGAAAGCCTGTGAATACATTCTTTCTTGCCAGGCAGTTTAAGCCCGTGGATTCAGGAGATGGAGTGAAGCGATCTTTGATCGTTAGAGATCGTGACTTACCCAAGCTGAAAGAGGTGCCGGACCTGAAGCTTGAGCCTGTTTCCAGAGAAGGTCAGTGGGGGCTTTATTATATCCCCGGATTTGATGTTGAGAAAGTTATGATTCTTGAAGATGTTTTTCGCAATCCGGAACTCTTTGAGCGTTTGATGTCCGGTGACACAAGTATGGGACCATTGACTGTTCCATACGCGGCTGGGCGAGCAAGAGGTCAAAGCCAGTGAGCAGGATTTCGGTATTATTTATAGTGTCATGTATGCTTTTGACTTCCTGCGCCATGAATGACGCGGAGTTGCCCACATTCAACAATGGTTCCACAGCGGCCAAGAGCTTGAAGCATGATCTGCGCAACTTTCACAAAGTGAACGACTATCTATATCGTGGCGGGATGCCTACTCCTGATGGAATACAAGCGCTTCATGACAATGGTATAGATACGATTGTTGACCTGCGATGTGAACCGCTAGGAATTAAATTGGAGAAACATGTTGCCACTACTCTTGGTATGAAGCATATTAGTCTTCCGACCGGCAATGCGCCGCCACGCCCGGAGAAAGTGGCTAAATTTATAAAAACTGTGCGAGAAGCAGAGCGTGCCAATAAGGATGGCAAAAAGGTCGCTGTATTCGTGCATTGTAATGCAGGTTGCGACAGAACCAGTTTCTATATAGCTTGTTGGCGAGTTCTTGACCATGGCTGGCATCCCTTCGTGGCTGGTCTGGAGATGCTGAGGTATGGGTTCCTGATTCATCACCTCGAGTTTCCTGTGACAACAGAGGCCGATTCTTTGATAACACCGAAGCGCTCTTACGATCAGTACAATCCCCAGCGGTAAGATATGGCAGTAGGACATCTTTGCATCGATGAGCTGGCGAACAATACTTCAAAGCGGGTAGAATAGGGAGTCTGGTAGCAGTTTTTGTCTGGTGAAACAAGGTGCAAAATAGAGTGTGGAACCGTTTTAACAAGGTTGTTATCCTCAAAATTTTAGTGGTTCCTGTACTGGTTTTTAGCGTTGCTTCTGTGCCTGCTCAGGGAAGTGAGGATGCGTGGAAGTCTTCCTTTGATGCTGGCGAAGCAGCTCTCAATAAGGGGGCTCTCAGGGAGGCGGAGCAGAAGTTTCGAGAGTCCCTTGCTGTTGTCAGAAAGGGTTCTGGTGGCTCCAGTGCTGAAAAGCTTTGCCTGAAACGATTGGCCGCTACTCTAGCCCTTGAAGATAAAACAAGGGAAGCACGAGCTATTTACCAGAAGTTGTTGAGTCGAACTACCCGTGAGTATGGACAAAACCATCCTGAAGTCGAGCCTTATTTGATGGCGCTTGGTTCAATAGAAGAGTCTGCCGGAAATCATCCTCTGGCTATGACTTATTACAACAGGGCCTTGAAGATTAACGAGCGCAACTACGGCGCCTATAGTCCGGCCTATGCCAACACTTTGAGTAGATTGGGTAGGGTCAATCACAGGTTGGGAAAGAATAACGCTGCTCAGATTCAATACAAAAGAGCTATTTCAATACTTTCAAAGCAACCAAATTTAGCCGCTGCCAGTCAGCTCAAGTCGATAATGCACGAGTACGGTGATCTGATTAAGTCGAATGATCACTCGAATAGTGATTTGATCGACGATTTTGATAAAGATATTGGTGGAGGAGAGGATGGAAAGATCGAGATCGACGAGAAAAGCGAGATCGATGGGAATTCTTCCCGAGAGACAGGGTGGCGATCTTCTGATTCTAAGCCTTTGCGGGAGCAGGTAAAGAGGGAAGTAGTTTTAGATTCTGGCGGGCTCTCTTTGCGACCGCCAATTGAAAGCAAGAAAGACAGCAAAGACAGACTATCAGGTTCGGGCTCAGCCGACGGTTCTCAATATGAAAAGTTGACTGCGCGAAGAATGGACAAGTTTGGAGATAGGCAGACTGATGTTAATCAAAAAATTGCTTTGAGAGGAATCAGTCCGGCTGAAATGGCGACGTCACTTGAGCCGGCCTATGAAGCTGTAAATAAGTCTGTCTTTAATCAAAAAAGGTATTCGATTAACGAACAGCAGTACAAGCGCAAGATTGCTATTGATTTGGATGCTCTGGGGGCAAATCATCCATCTGTAGGAAATGATTTGACGGGTTTGGCGCAGTTGTATATCGCTCAGAATGAGGCGGAGAAGGCCAAGCCTCTTTTGGAGAAGGCATTGAAAATATATGACTCTACATATGGTGCCGACAATCTGCTGGCTATAAATACAAGAATCTTGCTGGCGCAAGTTGAATTTCAACTCGGTGAATACGATCGCGCGACTGGGTACTATCAAGAAGCTCTGAGTCAGGGGCAAAAGAGCCCTGGCACGCTAGAGACCGCCAGGGTGTTAAACGGTCTGGCTTATCTTTATTTCCATCAGGGAAAGTTGCAAAAATCTTCCGAGTTGTATCGTTGGGCATTGTCGAGTACTGAGAGTGCTGCAGGCTCTGAAGATCCTCTTGTGGCTGCATGTTTGAAGGACTATGCACTGGTTTTGCGCGAGATGGGAAGAGATGAAGAGGCGCAGAAAATGGAATTGCGCGCAGGAGCTATCTTGGCAAAATCTAATTGATATATTGAATTTGTTTATTGGTTTAATCTTGAGAGTGATCTAGATCATAGTCAGCGATTTTTGTATCAAATGGCAAACACTATACCGATATCGGTATGATGTTTGCCATTTGATATAGGGCTTGGAGTCCAGCATTAAATGGTGTTTTCCAATTGAACTTTTTAGTTTGCGTATCCGTTACTCATTAAGAAAGGGTGAGGAGGATACAAAATGATTCCCAGCAATTCCGGGCAAGGTCGAGCTAGAAGAACTGCATCTCTTCTAGAGCTTAGAGAGGAATTTTACAAAGAATACCCAACGGATCTCTTTCATGTTCTTGAATTGTGCTTATTGGCAGACGGTGACTCCGTAGATTTTGCTGATGGGGCGCCAAAATTCATTTGTCGATATTGTGCAAGTTCAAATATTGCTATCGCCGATAATTGCAGAAGTTATATTTGTCAGAGTTGTAGAGCTAAGGGTTCTTTTACGGCGGGTACATTTTTCACAGGAATCAAAAAGCCGGAGTCATGGAATATGGCTATCTTCTTTCTACGGAAAGGCATCGCTCTGAATACAAAAGAGCTGGAGCTTCTCGCTGGAATAAGCCAGTCCTCAGCCTGGACTATTCTTAATAAGATATCTCTTGTTGTTTTCGATCGTTTGATGAAATTCTCCAACTCAATTTCATCTATTCAGTTTCTTGATCAGATAACAAAAAGGAGCATCACCACACCGGAGGGTCTCAGCCCTGGGGAAGAAGTTTTGGAGAGAATTGCGAAAGCTGAGGAGATCAGCACCCAGAGCGGTGAGGCTGAGTCAACCAGACCCACTGCTCCGGTTAATGATCATTCAGATGAGCCAGAGTATGGTACAACCAAGGAACTTAGTGACGAATTTGCCGATGAACTCGATGATCTTATCGAAGCCAGGCTTTCTATAAGGAGATTGCTCGGTAAAGAACCTGTGTCTTTTGAAGATATCTGTATAAGTACCGGGTTGCCGGCAAGCCAGGTATCAGCAGTTCTCTCTCTTCTAGAAATGGATCAAGAAGTTGTCTCCATAGTAGGAAATTTGTTCATGGAGAAGAATGAAGTTCCCCTGACCAATCATACTGAAAAGTTAGAAGGGAATCTGTCATCCACTGATCTGAGCAAGGTCCAGCTCGCTCTCGTTCACTCGATAAAGGAGTTCCTGTATCTAAACTATTCCGGAGTCAGTAGAAAATATTTGCAAGCATATCTTGCGCTTTTTTGGCTATTAACCCAGAAAGCATCTCAAGCGGAATCCCACATATTGAAAGCATTTAGAAGGCTGAATCCTATCGACAGGGACGTGGTTCGATCTTTTGATTCACCACTGATGGTGAAATTGCCAGAAGTAGCCTGATCTGCCGATCAACCTACTTCTCTGATTTTCTCTGCGGCTTTGAATCCTTTTTCTCAGAGTTCGGTGATTGCTTCATCTCCTTAACGGATTTGCCGACCGGGTGTACTCGAGATTGATTCTCCAACTCTTCACTGCCTTTCAATGCGACCAGGTCACCTTCTTTTAAGTCGCCGAAAATTTCCACCATGTTGTCCATGAGTTCGCCTTTTTTCACTGTAATCCAGTTGATTCTATCTTTGTCCACTTTGCAAACAAAAGTGTTCAGGGGAGTGGATACGACGGATGATACAGGGACAAATAGAGTACTTTCTTTCCTGCGTGTGGGCCAGAATATCTTGCAAAACATTCCAGGTAGAATTTTGTAGTCTGGATTTAGAAAGTTCAGCTCAACAGGCATGGTTCTCGTGTCTTTGTCCAGGCTATTGCTAATCCTTGCCACTTTCCCTACAAATCGCTTATCAGGAAAAGATGAAACAGTGAATTCAACCTCCGAGCCGATTATCAAGCCGTCAGTATAAATTTCCGGCACCGGCGCGATAATTCTCAGCAGATCGATCTGTTTGAGACGACAGATGGGAGGATAGGCGCCTGTACCATCGGGGCCGACAAAGCTGCCCACGTGCATTTTTCTTTCGGTGACATAGCCGTTAAAAGGAGCAGGAATCTCTAGATATGAGGCGAAGTCTGCGAAACTTTCGAATCCGC
This sequence comes from bacterium, assembly GCA_030431355.1. The sequence goes on along the minus strand of JAUIJG010000160.1, from coordinate 2,627 downwards.
TTATCATGGACTCCACTTGCTCACGACGCATATTTACTTCGTGATCTTTGGCGTTTACCCGTTTTATAAACGTGTTCACATCCTGTTCCGAAGCTTCCACAGTCTGGGACCATTGAACCACATCATTGTCGGCGATAACGCCGGGAACCAGAGAAGCCGCGTAGATCCTCTGATATGTGGATTGGTCAGCCAGTAGTTTTGCTCTCTTTCGCTTCAACTCCGCCTGAAGATCTGCCAGTTTTGATTCTTCCGCAGCCAGAGCCGCTTTCGCAGCAGCTACTTTTGCCATGCCTTCACTTCTGCGGGCCAGGTACTCTGGAGCGTACATCTTAACCATGAGCTGGCCCGCTTTTACGACCGAGCCTCGGTCAACGCCTATCCATTTGATAAAACCCGGCACCTTCGGATAGATAAGTACATCCTGATAGGCGTCTATTTCACCAGGAAGCTGGTCTTCCCGGAAGAGGGTTCTTTTGACCACCGAAACCACTGGAACTGAAACTGCAACATCCGGCTTCGTTTTCGTATCCACAAGAGGCTGACTATGCTTTCTCCAGAGGAAGAAGTAGGCTATGCCTGCAATACCTATCACCACGGCGACGAAGAGCAAATTTTTCTTGTTGAACAAAGAGGTCGAGTCCGCGGGAGGGTTGCCCGTGGTGTCTCTTTCTAGGTTGTTTTGAGGATCTTTGTCCATCTTCTATATGCCTTCTTCCTTGGGAGCCTGGTCTTCCGGATGCAGTGACCTTACACCTATTGGTGCGTTATTTTGAACAATCATAAATACCAGGGGCAGAATTGTCAGCACCGACATTGTGGACATAGACAGACCACCAATTACGGCTCGACCCAGAGATGCGCTCTGTCCGCCCGATATGGCCATCGGTACCATTCCTGCCACCATGGCGATTGAGGTCATCAAAATCGGGCGCATTCTACTTTGCGCTCCATGTATTGCTGCCTCCTGTGCGCTCATGCCCTTCGCCCTGCTTTGTTCGGCGAACACAACCAGAAGAATAGCATTGGCGATTCCTACACCGGTCGACATGATCGCTCCCATGAAGGACTGAACATTCAGGGTTGTACCGGTTACGGTCAACATGGTCAGCACTCCTAGAAGAATCGCCGGACTGGTGGACATTACGATAAGCACCACCCGTGATGCCTGGAAATAGGCGAGTAGCATCAAGGTGATTATTACGACGGCAAGCAAAAGCCCGGTGAGCAAGTGGAAGAAAGTGTCTTCCAAAAGCGGTACCTGACCGATTACATTTACAAAAACACCAGGCGGAGGTTTGCCTGCTCTGCGAACTGCTTCTTTTACTGCTTCTCCAGCACGACCCAAGTCATTGCCTTCTATATTGGCAGTCAGGGAGACCATTCGCATCATATTGTAGCGGTCGAACTCTCCATTGGTTACTCCGTATTCCACCTTTGCCACATCTTGAATGAGAGGATGCTGACGTCTTCTTGTATGATTGCCGGGATAAAATCTGTTGGTATCAGGATCTTCCAGCTGGTCCCTGTATTCCGCCATCTGATCGCTTCGGGTCGGCTTCATGGTGGGAAATTTTTCTATGTCTTCTTTTGAGCGAATTTGATCCTGGGGTACCTGAACCTGGACCTGGTAAGAGAACCCGCTGTCTTTGTCACGCCACAAACTCAGGTGAACAAACCTGCTGGAGAAATAGGCCGGTTGAAGGGACATGCCGATGTCCTCCGGTGTCACTCCCAGCTGTCCGGCTAGTTCTCTATCTATTTTTATCTCACAAGACGGATAGTCCAGGGGTTGTCCCCACTGCAAATCACGAAGCTGGGGCACCTCTTTCATCTCTTTTAGAACCTTGCCGGCAAAGACTTTGTCCGCCACCAGATCGTGACCGGTTACCTGGACCGTAATTGGAGTCGGTGAACCGAGGTTCATGATCTGGCTAACCAGATCTCCTGGTTCGAAGGAGTATTTAGTATCCGGTACTGCTTTTTTCAAGCTTTCTCTAAGCTTGTCTTTGAATTGGGATATGTTTATCTTCGCAGTCTCTTTCAACTGCACATCAAGCACCGCCTGGTGGGGTCCTGAGGTCCATAAAAAGGCGGAGCTGATAGGAAACATAGGTGGCTGCTGACCGGCATAGCCCAGGGTCTTTTCGACATTTTCCGGACCGGCTAGTTTTTTTACTTCTTCTATTGTCCTTAATACTCTCTGCTCGAGAGCCTCCACTCGCATGCCGGTTGGCGCGGATATCCTCACTCGAAACTGGCTGCTTCCTGAGTCGGGGAAAAGCTCCTTACCGATATTGTTGTAGAGGAAAATAATCGCTGTCACCGCTATGCCAAGGTAGATCAGGACAATCAAAAACCTGAGCGGCATCAGGCTTTTTAGTAGGTTACCCAGACCGTTTTTCAATGTGTCCACGAAGTCCGCTTTCGGCTCTTTGTGTTCTGCTTTAAGAATCCAGACCGCCATTATCGGCACAATGGTAGAAGCGAGAGTGGTTGAGGCGATCATGGCGAAGCCCACGGCCAGCGAAAGCGGAATAAAGAGTTCCCTGGTAATGCCGACCATGAAGAAGGACGGCAGGAAAACTGCCACCACCGAAAACATGGCCAGCAGCCTGGGCACCATGGTC
>JAUIJG010000159.1 GCA_030431355.1 bacterium | reverse complement strand
TTGCCCTCCCCACCGGGAAGATGAATTGTTATCCGGCCAGGCCCGCCATGAACTTGTACAAGCGGCTGTCGAAGATAATCCATTCTTCGAAGCCTCTTCAATAGAGCTGGAGAGAGATGGTCCTTCGTACACCTATGAAACCATCAAAGAGATTAGCACCAGATACGAAGACAAGAACGATCGGCACAAAGGTGAAAAAGCAAGAATCAACCTGATAATTGGCGGAGATAATCTCAGTCAACTAAAAGATTGGTACATGGTTGACGAGTTATTGAAAGCCTGTCGCATCCTTGTTGTTCCGCGACTGAGATACATCGAGAACTCGGACGGTTCGCTGGTTATGATTGGCGAGAAGCCGGAGAAAGTGAAAGCCACTTTTCCAGAGGCTGACATTGAAGTCATAGACTTCCCCGGCATCGCCATATCCGGCTCTAAAATCCGAGAGCGTATTAGCCAGAATAAAACCATACTGTATATGGTGCCTCCTTCGGTAAATAAATTGATATTGGACAATGGTCACTTCAAGGCCAAATTAACAACGTGAGTAAAACGGAGACTAAAAAAAACGAGTCTAAATCAGGCATCCCTGAAGGTCTTGAGCTGAGTAAAGTCAAGAAATGGGTAAAAGGGAGGGTCTCGACTAAACGCTTCAAGCACATCAAAGGCGTGGTCGAAGTCGGAGTAAGGCTAGCTAATTCTTGCGGAGAAGATTCATTTCCCGTGGAATTATCCTGCTGGCTACATGACTCCTGCAAAGAGATCAAGGCTGAAGAACTTCTGAGAATGGCAGAGGGTTTCGGTCTAGAGATAACGGAAGCGGAAAGACGCAACGGTCACTTATTACATGGTCCGGTGGGGGCCTGTGTCTCAGGGAAAGAGTTTGGAATCACCAGCCATGATGTTTTAAGTGGCATTAGCGAGCATACCCTGGGATCGACGGAGATGACCCGGGTTTCAAAATTGGTTTACCTGGCAGACATCCTGGAAGCCTCACGCCCGGAAGCCCTCACCTCACCGATTTGGCAAGCCCTATGCTCCGGCAAGCAGCTGGAGGAGAAAGGGGTCGAACCGGATCTTGATGCCGCAATATTGACAGCTTCGGACCTGGTGCTGAGCCACCTTATAGAAAAAGGAAAGTTCATCCACCCGAAAGCCGTGGCTGTTAGAAACCATTTTTTGGAAGTAGTCACAGGCAGAAAATCGTCTTAACCTTGAAAGAGAGGTAACCGATGCCCACCCAACGGATGCTGTATTTACACAGCACAATCACGCACAGCTAACTGGAAGGTTTTACGAATTAAGAGAGCGCGTCATCCTGGGCGGAATGCAGCCAGTAAGCGTTGAGTGCGACGCCGAACACAAATATCATTGAGGCGGTCTGCCCCGAAGAATTGATACTGTATACAATGGCTGCCACACCAAAGATGATGACGAAAATATATTTGTAGAGAAAGCTGGACTCCACCGATTCTTTAACGCTTACCTTTCTTGGGGCAAAAGAATCTTTGTCTTTTAGAAGAGCTTTCTCTTCTCTAAGCTTGAGTTGGTGAACAAGCTCCGGATGACCGTCATAGTCATAGATTTTGCTCAATTTCCCCATAACTTGAACGCGCCGGGCCGTATTGTTCAAGAGTCTATCATCGAGTCGTATGCAACGCTGGTACCAGAGCCTGGCTGCCCTTGTGTTGCCCCGATCGTTGTGGGTATCTCCCACTGCTTCCAGAACATGGAAAAGCACTTCTCCGACACTTTTTCCCACCAGAATCACTATGCTGCCCAGGGCTACCAGGGATAGGAAGAAGAGTCCGATTACCTCCTCAAACTGAAAAGCATCGTCGGCGGTCATGTTGCTGAGAACAAGCCAGTACAAACCGATAAACGCAAAAGCGCTTAAGATTCCTGCGATGAGACCTTTCTTCGTCATGGGAGATGGGATTCCGGGGAGATGGACGAGACATCGTTTAGATAACGATCACAAATATAAAACCATGTTGTTTATAGAAAAGTAAAGGAATCAGCCTGACTTCTAATCTAAAAGCGGAGATTTAATAGATAGGGAGCCACTTTGAAAGCGGGTTGCCATGGGGATCTCAAGCCCGTGCACGGTCAAGATCCGCCCCAAACCGCCGTTTAATCTATCTGAACTGCCTTTTCTAAAAACCGGAAAGAAAAACGCGCGCTTTTCTTTCCACTAACAGAATTACCAGCCCGTAAGACATACAACGCCGACGACGATCTCAAGAGCTCTGGAATTAGCTCGAATATTTTCTATCACGCATGCAAGCTTTTCAGTCGTCTTTGCTTTTCTTTTCGTCAGGATGCTCGGCTTGAGAATCATCTATATCCGATGTCCCATCGCCGGCTTCAGCACTTTTCTCCGCAGAGCCTGCCGCATCTTCCGATTCTGTCGAATCGGGCGATTTGGGCGTATTTCCAGAGTCTCCCAAATCTTCTAAATCCGGCTCTTCACGGTCCAGTTCGTCCACCGCCTCAACGTCTTTCTCTACTTCATCCCTTTCGACATCGTCATCTTCATCATCGTCATCTTCATCATCGTCATCGTCGTCGTCATCGTCATCTTCAATGCCCAGTTCGCTCTTCCGCGCCAGATATCCTTCTTCATAGGTTCTCAGATAAACATAGCGAGAGAAAAACCATGCCACCACTCCGAATAGAAACATAAAAAGACCCACCGGCTGATTTAACTTCAGCGGCACATGTCCATCTGGAATAGGAAAGTTGACGAAATCGGTGAATAACATTCCATAGAAAAAGAGAATTGCTCCCAGGAGCAGAAACAAGATAGCCAGTGGTTTTGCAATGTCGATCATAATCACTCTAAACGAAACTGAGATTGAGAATTACCACCAGGAAAAGCAGGAATGCCGAGATCAGGTAAGGATTTGAGAACCACTTCTCATCTTCATCCTTTGCGTACTTAACTCTTTGAGACCAGGTCAGACCCTCTAACTCCTCCAAAGGCTTGGGTTTGGTAAAGAGAGAGACAACGACCGTTACCACAAAACAAACACAGAAGGCGAATGTCGCCCGCCAGAGATTGGCTGCCATGGCTGTTCTGTAAGTAAGATATGGCTTCAGCTGAGGCCACAACGAAGACAGCGGATCAAGGAACCAGGGAAGATATTCCGGAGAAATTCTAATCGCTTCCGAGAAGAAGTAATGGAGAACGGCAGCTACTGTGCCCGCCACAAGACCGATGAACGCCGCCCAGGGGGTAGTTCTGGTCCAGTACATACCCAGGGCGAAGGTGGCAAACAATGGTGCGTTGAAGAAGGAGAAGATCATCTGGATATAGTCCATGATGGTCTCCGCGCTACTTACTAAATAAGCCGCCCCGATGCTGAGCAAGATCCCGAAGACGGTTGCCATGCGGCCCATCCACAAATAGTGCCGATCAGAGCGTCCGGGAGCGATGTAACTCTGGTAAATATCGTAAGTCCATACAGTATTGAATGCGGTGACATTTGCCGCCATTCCGGACATGAAGCTAGCCATCAAAGCGGTAATGCCTAATCCAAGCACACCGTTGGGGTACCAAACATACATCAGATAAGGCAGCATCATGTTGTAAGGGATTTCGACTCCCGCGTACTTATCCGAGGAGAACAAAGCAACAGCGATCAGGCCGGGAAGGACGGTAATGAAAGGGAAAAACATCTTTGGAAACGCGGCTATCAATGGCGTTCTCTGGGAAGCTCGCAAATCTTTTGCCGCCATCGCCCGCTGGATAACAAGAAAGTCTGTACACCAGTACCCGAAAGAGAGAACAAAGAAGAGACCGGACGCCATGGCGATCCAGTCAACGCCCATCGTGTTTCTGACCGTATCCAGCTGCACCCACATATGGGACATGTTCTGATTGGAGAACTCGAGGGTGAGACGCTCCCAGCCTCCAAAGTAGACCAATCCAAGGAACGAGAGCGGCAAAATCCCGGCCACAATCAGGAAAAACTGAATCACTTCGTTGTAGATGGAAGAGGTCAATCCACCTAAAAAGGTGTATCCCATAACAATCACAGCTGCCAGAAATATGGAAGCGTTCATGTCCCAATGCAAAAGGGTTTTTAAGACCAGTGCCATGGCGTATAGATTTACGCCGGACATCAGTATGGTCATAACCGCAAATGAAACAGCGTTGAAGGCTCGGGTATGTTCGTTGTACCGGCGCTTAAGATACTCCGGCACGGACCTGACATTGGACCCGTAATAAATAGGCATCATGAACAGGGCGAGAAACACCATGGCCGGTATCGCACCCAACCAGTACCAGTGCGCCGTAAGCATCCCATATCTGGACGCCATCGCCGCCATTCCCATGATTTCGATAGCTCCAAGATTGGCTGCCATGAAAGCTATACCGGTAGCCCAGGTGGGAATAGAGCGACCAGCAAGCAAAAAATCACTGCTGGTCACCATATATTTCTTCAGTCTGAAACCTACCCCTATCACAAAAATGAAATAGATGGCCAGAATCAAATAATCGATAAACTGAAGCTGTAGCTGATTCTCGGAGAAGTTCATCTATTTAGTTGTAAGAGGACATATCTCCGCCGGAATCTCTCTTGCTGCCCAAAAGACGCAAATTCGTAGCGTTTATATAAGGGCGTACATGCTTGGTGCCCTGATCATCGGTCCACTTGTTGAAGTCGAGACGTCCTTCGATACCGATCAGACTACCTTTGCGAACATATTCTCCGGCGATTTCAGCCTGTCTGCCCCAGATTTCGATATCGAACCAATCGGTCTCTTTATCCTTGGTCGGTCTGTTCACTGCCAGGCTGAATGTTGTTTTCACTCTGCCTGACTCAAAATAACGCATTTCCGGATCTCTTCCGGACCGCCCAACTATAACCACTGAATTAACCATTTATACACCGACTCCAGTTGACAACTTTATTGTGTAAGTAAGTATAAAAAGGTTACCGGATTACTGAAGACTTTGATCATTAAAGCGATCAATTAAACGAAACATGTGAGAATTACAATCCCGGGTAATCAAGGTCCAATGACAACCAGAGCAGATAAAAAGCCAAAAGAACAGGGCCATGAGGTTGAGCCAAACAGGCAAACCCACGGTGCTGAGCAGAACCGGCAGACCCCGGATTCTCTGCGCCAACCGGTCTGGCATGTGGCTGTTCTTGGCATATTCAGCTTCGGACTCTATCTTATTTACTGGTTTTACAAGACCTGGAGAGATTTAAAGCACAGGGCCCTTATCATCGTTTCTCCGAATCCGGATAACGAAAGCCTTTCCACGGAAACTTGCCCGGAAGCCTCCGAAGAGGAGAAACGTGTCCTGGAGGGCTATGCCAATGTCCGACCCTGGCTCAGATCAATGGCGTTTTTCTTGCCTCTTTTCCTCTCGCCCCTGCTTTATACTCCGCTGAACCCTGTGGCGGATACGGCGCTTAAATACGGCTGGCCGATCCTGATGGTTTTTCTCTTTGCCAACCTGTTTAAAGATATCGCCTCTCTAATCCCTGACAGTGATAGCTGGGCCGGCACCAATCCGATTCAAGCAGGCTTCGCCCTGGGGCTGGCTGTTCCTTTCTGCCTCAATCTCTCCGGAGCAAACGGTGCAGCCTACTTGCTCTATCTACTGGTAGTCGTTCCAATCGGTTTAGCCCAGAACTGGCTCAACCAATACTGGGAAAAGACAGAAAAAGAGACCCAGCAACTAAAAGCCCTGCGCACGGCGTTCTCCTTCAAGGAGACCCTTGTTATCATCCTTGGGGCTCTCTGGATGGGTCTTGTGCTTCTGGATCTCTTACAAGTCAAATAAGTAGTGAACTCCGGAGGTAACGGAGTTAAACATCCGGACCGACCCAAAAGAATCGGGCAACCTAGAATCCGTGTTTCTTTGCCCACTTAATGAGCTTGTCGATGGAATCTAATTCTAATTTAGCCGCCAAATGATTGGCTGTTTCTGTAAGTGACTCTTCCGAGACGCCTATCCTTTCAGCGGCTTTGGGCAATTTGCCTCTCTTTGTCAGGTGGCGAAGAATCATTCTTTCGTCCGGTGTCAGCCTCGTTAGATGCCTGGGCAACGAGGGTGAGATCACTCCGTGGGAGCCCCTGGAGACCATCAAAATAGCCATGCGAATCAGAGCCGATTGATCGCTTTTAAGCACATATCCCTGGGCTCCGGCGTCGAGCCAATCCTGAACATCGGCAGCCTTTGCTTTGCTGGCGAAGAGAACCACTTTTACATTGGTGAGAGTATTTAGCCTTTCAAGCAGGTCCTCGGTGGTTAAAAAACCGGGCAAGTGCAGATCAAGCAAAACAATATCGGGCAGAAGCTCTTTGGCGCTCTGCCAGGCTTCATCACTGGTTCCTGCTTCGGAAATAACGTCTATGAGATCGCCTGAAGTCAGCTCTTTTACGATTTTTTCTCGGGTGGGCAGGTGATCGTCCACAACCATCAATCGAATCATCGGAAAGCCTTCTCTCTAAATACCTGGAATATCCAATTTGCTCCTGAACAAACACAATTTATCATGATAGAAGGGAAGAATCAGAAAGAAACAGTTATCTGTGACAGATCAGAGCAGGAACCTTCGCATAACTCGGGGAATTTCTGCAACCTTTCTCACCGGCTTATATAATGGGCCTCTGGAAGAGATGAGGGACAGAGATGCGAAAAATTGCAATGACCGCGCTGGCGCTAGGATTTACCTTCTTTTGCACACAGGATATGGCAAGCGCCCAAAAATTTGTTACCAAGAAAAACAAGGAAGCTCTGGGACCAGGAACAGTGATTACCCCCAGCGGTCTCCAGTATAAAGACATTAAAGTAGGAAGTGGAAAAGCCGCTGCCCGGGGCAGTCGAGTTCAAGTTCATTACACCGGCTGGCTCTATCCTAACGGCAAAAAGTTTGATAGCTCGGTGGACAGAAAAGTACCATTCAATTTCCTGGTGGGTGCCGGTCAAGTCATAAAAGGCTGGGATCTGGGAGTAACATCAATGAAAGTCGGCGGCAAAAGAGAATTGCTTATTCCGCCGGAATTGGGCTACGGCAACCGGAGAGTCGGTCCCATTCCGAAAAATTCCACTCTACGTTTCCAGGTTGAACTGCTGGAAGTAAAATAGGCAAACGCCACCATATTCAATTACAAGGGAAAAGTTGAATCAGGGTCTGTGATACTACTTCTGGGCTACCAGAACTTTATTACAGCCCTTTTCTTTTGCGACAAGAAGTGCATCGGAGGCGCATTCCAGAAGGTCCTGGGGCTCATTTCCGTGCATCGGATAATTTGATACTGCAAGAGTAGCAGTTACCTTGATCGGTTTTCCTGATTTAGGATCTTTGATCTCCAGCATCGAAACTTTTCTACGCACTCTCTCTGCCACCACTTTGGCACCTTCTGCGTCGGTCTCGTGCAACACTGCCACCAGTTCTTCTCCACCCCAGCGAGCAGGCATATCTATCTCTCTGACGGATTTCATCAGAATCTTGCCTACCTCAACCAGAACCTGGTCTCCCACTTCGTGGCCGTATTTGAGGTTGATGTCTCTCAGATGATCTATATCGACGATCATAAGAGAAAGGGAATAACCCAGCCTCAAAGCACGTTTAAGTGAATGGGTGAGATGTTCCTTGAATACGTGGCGATTGGGCAACCCGGTAAGAACATCAGTTCCCATCATCTCTTGAAGCCTGGCTTCACAGTTAGCCAGCTGATGGCGGAGACGATCAATCTCCCTCTCTTTTTCCTTGACGGCTCGCTCCAGTTGAGCGTTCTGGTTCTGGATCTTCCTGAGCTGACTTTCAGTCTGACGATGTCTGGACTGTCCGTGAATTGATTGCCACATCTGCGTAAAATGGGCTTTCATTCAATACCCCCTTTGCCAATTGCCCTCAATTGCAATCTTGTTAGTTTTTCTTAGTTTTGGTAGAAACTACGAACCGGGGCCTGTTGCAACTAAATTGTCCGAGATCCCCATCCGGTGAGGGCTTGCATATAATTCTGGCGGTCAAGCCTTTTAAGCACTTTCGGTCTTCGTAAGTCGGAATTCATCTAATTCGACTGCCTTATATTAGCTTTATTTAGGAATTAATGCTAGTACCTGATAAGAAAAAATGGGAATAATCCCATTTTTAATTTATGGAGACGCTTCTAAGCTCATTATTATTGCGTCTGCTGAAGAACAAAAGTGTGTACTTTCTTTTTGGGGAACCCACTAGAAATCGGATTTTTCCGTCCCCACTCTTACCGGGAGCGACCTTTCCGAGACGCATTCCCGGTCCGGGCATAGGTCTATATGTCTGATGGATATCGTTTTCCACAGCCAGATCGAAGAAGTGGAACATCTTGTTCGAATTGTTATCCACAGTTAGCTCCAGGTCCAGAAAGCGAGAGTGCTTGTCTTTCCATGGCACTTTATGAAACTTGTATTTCACCACGTCAATATCAAGACCGGCCAACTGCACTTTCTTCTCGGCAGAAGGCAGAGCATCGGGATCAAACTGGGGCAGGGCAAGACCCTCTTCCGTCTCAAGTTTAATAACATGACCTTCCCTGATGGACTGAATTCCACCATGTCTCTTCAGGGCACCAAACAGACCGATTGTGCCACCGATGGCGCCGCCCACACCAATGGAGATACCATAGGTGGAGATTGCCAGAGCCGGTCCTCCCCACTGCCAGGCTAAAAGAGCACCAGCCCCGGTTCCTGCTCCCACGTAGGCGCTATCAATGGCTACTACCTTTGCCACCGATTTCAGCTTCTTTTCTCTGGTGGAGAAAGAGGCATTTATGTCCAGCTCATACTGGCTATCCGGGCTCACCAACTTGTCGAATTGCACTTCGAGAACACCATCTCGTCCCAGCCGTTTGCGCTTCTCCGCCCTGGTGACAAGCCCACGCATATACCACTCTCCGGGCAAAAGAATCTTGGAGCCATCTTTGCTTTTTACATCCTTTCCGATACGAAGATAGATTTCGTCCCCTTTCTGACTGTATTCCGAATCAAGAATGACCCCGGGAGGCACCACAAGCTCTATCTCAGTCTTGGCAGGGACATTTTGAATGGTTCCGCTCAGAATGGGGATCAGCTTCTGTCCGACTGGGGAAACAACCCGCCCTTTCAGAATTGTTTTCTCTGACGCCCGAGCCGTATTCAATAATTTGACAGTCTCCAGTTCGGTCTCTAATTCAGCCTTAAATGGCCTATCCAGTTCATCGACCGAGACCTCCTCAGAGCTTCCTTGATCGCTTTTTGATCCACCACCGGCTTCCATCTCGTCTTTCGGGGCCCGGCTGCTAACTTCGCCCAGGGCAATAACAGGTGTGCCCCGCGTAGCAGAAACAGAACTGGTGATGGTATCAGAATAATTTTGCCGATTGCCCGGGGAGCGATTTCCCTGGGTCTCTCCCCTGGCGAAAACTGGGGAGACCGGCGCCAACAAAGCAGCTGAAAGGCCAAGCGAGAGTCCGACATTGAAGAAGGAGAGGCTGTTTTTATCTATATTCCTGGATTTAAAATCAAACATCATACTCATGAAATTTCCGAACAGAGCGCCGGGACGCCGGAGTTCCCGGAGCTCCCCTGCGAGTTCGGCGGCTACAGACTGCTGTCCCTGCTGGGGCGGGGCGGCATGGGGACGGTCTACGAGGCCGAGCAGGGATCGCCGCGCCGCGTCGTGGCCCTCAAGATGCTGCGCAACCGGGGTGGCCGCGCCAGCCAGCAGCTGCGGCGCGAGTTCCGTACGCTCAAGGACTTCAACCACCCCGGCCTCGTCGAACTCTACGAGCTCCACATGGACGAGCATGACACGTTCTTCACGATGGAATTCGTGCGTGGCTCGGACCTCAACGAGTACGTGTCCCATACGCCCCACGCGAACCGCGAGGAGATCGTGTGGACCTGCCTGGCTCGCCTCGCGGAGGCCATTCACTCCCTGCATCGGCAGACGATCATCCACCGGGACATCAAGCCTTCGAACGTCCTGGCGACAGCCGAGGGGCGGGTGGTGGTCCTCGACGCGGGGCTCGCACGCCGCACAAGCGATGACCCGGACTCCAGCCTCAGGGCTGCGGGCACCCCCTACTACGCGTCCCCGCAGCAACTCGCCGGCGAGCCGACCACCCCCGCGTCCGATTGGTACAGCTTCGGCGTCATGGCGTTTGAGATGCTCGCAGGCCAGCGGCCCTTCTCGGGGTCCGCCATCGCGGTGATGCAGCGCAAGACGATGGCCGGAGCGCCAAGCCTCGCGAGCCACGCGCCGTCCATCCAGGCGGACGACGTCGCGATGGTAGACAGGCTGCTTTCCAGGAACCCCCGCCAGCGCCCGTCCGGCGAGGAGGTCCTGCGGTGGCTCGCGCCGCACCTCGTCGGACGGAGCGAGAACAGCGCCCCACCGAGGGTCCCCGACACCCGATTCGTGGGTCGCCGGGCCGAGCTCCGCCGGCTGGACGCAGCCCTCGACAGTCTGGACGACGCCAATCGCCTGGTCGCGGTCACCGGCGACTCCGGGCTGGGCAAGAGCGCCCTGGTCGCCGAGTGGCTGTTGCGACTCGGGCCGCGCCCGGGCCTTGCCGTGCTGCGGGGGCGCTGCTTCCAGCGGGAGACCGTGCCGTACAACGGTTTCGAGGGCGTGCTCGACATGCTCAGACCGCTGGTTGTGGACCCGGCGTCCAGCGGCGCCCTGCCCGCCGAGCTCGCGGCCGCGGCCCGGCTGATTCCAGGCTGGGTCGCGCCCGCGCCCAGCCGTGCCGCTGCGGAGACCCTGGGGCCGGATCCCATCGAGCAGCGCCGCGCGGCGGGTCGAGCCATCGTCGCGTTGCTCCAGTATGCCGTCGGCGACCGGACCCTGCTGCTGTGGATCGATGACGTGCAGTGGGGCCCTGCCGAGACGGCGTTCCTGCTCGCCGAGATCGCCCGAGCCAGCTGGAGGCGGGGCGCGCTGGTGTTGTTGGGACATCGACCTCCCAACGACGCCGACGGGCCTTGCGTCGAGCTGTTGCAGGAGATTCTGCCCGACACCAACACCCTCGCGCTG
>JAUIJG010000158.1 GCA_030431355.1 bacterium | reverse complement strand
CCCTCCTCTGGAGCTGGACAGGGTTGTTGAGACCTATGACGACCGATATATCGAATCTTTATAGATGTGAAGGAGAGATTCAACCCGTCAGATGTCAAATGAGACTGAATCTGAAAAACGAGTACTTGTAACCGGAGCCAGTGGATTCATCGGCTCCAATCTTGTCAGGGAGCTGGTCAAGCAGGGCTACAACGTGACGACCATGGGCAGAGCCGGCGCTGCTCCCAAGGGTCTTAGAATTCTACCTATAGAACATATCAGCTGCGATGTCACCAATCGAGAACAACTTGACCAGTGCCTGGAAGGCTTCGACATCATTTTTCATCTTGCCGGACTTGTCTCATACAAAGCCAGGGATATACAGAGGCAGCATGCCGTTAACGTAATCGGCACCAGGAATATCATGAACGCTGCCATCAAGCACAAAGCGGAGCGTGTTATCTACACCAGCTCGATTGCTGCCATGGGGATTCCGGCGGAGAACACAGTCGGCGATGAGTCTATCACTTACAATCTTGGTGGCAGGGGGCTAAATTATTGTGACTCCAAGCATGCTGCCGAGTTGGAAGTCCTGGATGCCTGGAAAAGAGGACTTTCAGTAATTATTCTCTCTCCAGGCATTACCCTCGGTGAAGGAGACACCCATTCCCATCACCATGCCATCGTTAAGTCGATGGCCCGGGAGAGATTCGTCTTCGTGCCACCGGGTGGAGTCACTTTTTCGGATATTCATGATGTGGTGGATGTCCATGTGAAAGCAATTGAAAAGGGACGCAGCGGAGAGCGCTACTCCATCGTCTCCGACAATCTCAGTTTTGAAGAGGCGGCTCAGAAGTACTGCAAAGCATTCAAGTCAAAAGCCCGGGTGATAGTGGTTCCTTCCTGGCTATTGATGGGACTAAGTGCGGTGGCTGAGTGGCGAGAGCGATTTTTCAATAAGTCTGCCTTCCTTTCAAAGCAACAGGCCTGGCTTGCCTGTCACAAGATCTTTTTCAGTTCTCAGAAAGCCCAGGATGAGCTGGATTTCAAACCGACACCTTTTGTCGAGACAATCAAGAGAACAGCCAAATACTATCTGGGCGGCTGATATCACCAGAGTGTAGAAGCTCGAACCCTCTATATATTTGATAACCATCCTCTCGATTGGTGTTATTCATTGTCCCCACCGGGTACAATGAAAGCGGCCGGCGTCAACATTGTTTGATATATTTTTGATTGACTAAAAACAGGAAGGAAAGACGCTTTGGTTAGTAGTGTAGCTGGTGCCAGGATGCCCGAGAGGTCCGGAGATAATACTGCTTCGGCAGCTCCCGGTCCCTATCCCTGGATAATAAATCCCGTTTTCGATTTTGTTTTTGTGACCGGCGGTGGCGTACTCTGCCTTATGCTGATCAACTATTTTTTCATCGGCTGGACAATTCCGACGGAGTTTAACACTCCCAGTCAGATGTTTCTGATTACAGCGATGTTTTTGTCACAGCATATATTTGCCGACTCTCATAACACGGCAACATATATGAGAATCTGGGGAAGCTCGGAGGATCAGGAACGATTTAAGTTCTATCGCACCTGGTTGGTTTACTCCTGCATTCCTATCTTTGTTCTTGGTCTTCTGAAGCCCGACTTCACAAGTGCACTTGTCTATCTCTATTTGATCACGGTGTTCTGGCATTACGCGGCCCAGGCTTTCGGAATCTCGCTGATTTATTGTTATAAGCGTGGTTATTACCTTAACAGCTGGGAGAAAGAGATCTTCCGGTGGTTCATCCTGTCGATGAGCACCTATGTAATCATTCGATTCCTCACCTACCAGACTTTCAGCCCCAGGAATTTTTACGGGGTACCGATTCCTTTCTGGGGACCACTGCCGGAAGTCTTCTTTAAGGCGTCCCAGTTTGTCTTCCTTTGTCTTGCTGTGCTTTTCGTCTTTGTTGTCTTGAAGAAATTCATCAAAGAGACGAAGCTCATCCCGCTACCTTCAATGCTTCTTGTCTTGACAGTCTCCTGTCTCGGTCTTTCCCAGGATTCGAGTAACGCTATGATGTGGTTTTATGTTCCGGGCTTTTTCCACGGAAGCCAGTACCTGGCCGTATGCCTTTCTTATTATTTGAAGGAGCAGGGCATGCCCGAGGGAATGTCGACCTGGGATGTGGCTAAAGTGGCGGTAAAAGCCCCGGGTCTCAAATATGTGGGAACGGTGATTCTTACCGGTTGTTTCTTCTACGTGGGGATTCCGCACTTCTTTATGCAGCTCGGATTTGACTATGCCATGGTCGGCGGGCTTGTTCTCGGGGTGGTTAACTACCATCACTTCATCACCGACGCAGCCATATGGCGACTTCGGGATAAACGCTGTCGGGAGTTACTGCTTGCTTAGCGTTCCAGTGTAGTTTGGTTTCGCCCGATAAAACCTGGGGTATACTAATAAGTGTTAGCCCCGCAGTGTGGCCGCACGTGCAAGAAGAGGCTATATTTCTTGGTAAGTAGCGCAGTTCCAATGCCAGGATCGTCCGGAGCTTCCGGGCTTGGCAGTTCTGAATCACAAGAAGAGAATTCCCGGGCGAAGAACGCGCCCTATCCATGGATTGTTAATCCATGGTTCGATACGTTATTCGTTTTCGGTGGTGCTCTCTGGTTACTTTTCGGTGTTCACTACTGGGTATTCGGCTGGAGTCATTCCGAGCCAGCCATCGGAGTGACTGGAGCGGTAGCGGTCAGTACGTTCCTGGTCATTTTCGGAACCATGGGGCAGCATCTCTTTGCCGATACCCATACG
Source organism: bacterium (assembly GCA_030431355.1). Next base: position 8,336 of record JAUIJG010000158.1, on the reverse strand, counting down.
GTTGCTACCTACATGCGTATATACGCGACTCCCGAAAGTCGCAAGACATTCAGGCTTTACGCCTACTATTTGCCCTGGCTTTCGTTAACCCTTTTCGCCCTGGCGCTCTCCTTCAAGGAAGCCGCCGGTATGGTTGTCTATATCCATCTGATGTGGGTATTCCAGCATTATGTCGGTCAGTGCTACGGCATCGGCCTCATCTATTGCTACAAACGCGGTTATCACATGAACAAGTTTGAGCGGGAGACTTTCCGCTGGTTCATGCACTCGCTCTCTTACTTTGTAATCATTCGCATTCTCACCCACCGTGAGTACAGCCCCTACGTATACTACGGGGTCGAATGTCCTTTCTGGGGTCTGCCGATGTGGATGTATGAACTTGGAAAGGTTCTTTTCCTCGGTATGGGTGTGCTCTTTATCAGTAATATATTGAGGAAGTACCACCGGGAAGGTCAGTTGATTCCTATTCCCACCCTGGGTCTTGTCATTACCGTGATTGGTATCGGTCTCAGCGTCGGCTATGCTTCGTCCATGCTCTGGATCTATGGACCGAATTTCTTCCACGGCAGCCAGTATCTTGCCGTCTCCCTGGGTTTCTACTTAAAAGAGAAAGGTATTCCGGAAGGTATGCTGCCCAAGGAAGTTTTCAAAGAGTGGTTCCGACCCCGGGCCATAAAATACTGGGCTTACGTGATTGTGGCTGGAATGTTTATATACGTATTCGTGCCCCATTTTATGATGTATTTCGGGCTCTCATTCGTTGTGGTGGCTACTTGTATTCAAGCTTGTATAAACTTCCACCATTTTGTTTCGGACGCGGCTATCTGGCGTCTTAGAGACAAGAAGTGCAGAGACATACTGATTGCTTGAAATGGTTAAGTCTTACTATTGCTCTGATTAGTTTCCTGGTAAACTGGGCTTGCTTACTACAGGTAACTGGATTGCTAAATGAACAATAGAGAAAGCACAAACCTTGGTGCCGATGATGCCGCCAAGCGATTTCAGCGTCCCCTTATTGCATTAGGGGCTGTCATCGTATGCCTCTGCGTCTACTATGTCTACGTCACCATGAAGAACCAGTACACGGTTAAGCCGGAAGCTTTGTTCAAGAATGTATTCGAAGACAGCTTCAGTAAGGTGTCGGACTTCAAGGGTGGTGGTGAAATTTCTGCCCACAACGATAAGTGGATGTATTTCAAGATGACCGGAGAAGCTCAGTTGAAGGACAAAGAGACCTTCAAAGGAGAGGACCGGGCGGAAGTGGCCAGAAGATGGTTTGTGGAGCTGATGCCCGATAAAGAGGGGCTGAAGCCGGAGTATCGAAAGTTCCTCAAGATTAAGAGTAAAGTAGACTCGCGCACAGACCATATTAAGCGGCAATGGTATCTCTTCAACTGGCGAACCGATGAGCACTTCTATCGGGAATGGGGTTACTGATAATTAGTCATAGACTAATTCGCGGTGCTTGAATTTGGGAAAATAGTGATTGAATCGCTCTTGTAATGAAGGTTTAAGCGCCATCTCCGTCGAACAAAACAGCAAAATATTCGGCAAGTTCAAATTAGCAGGATATCTGGTGATTGCGATCCTGGTCGTCCATCAGATCATTTCAGCATTTATCCATCCGCTCAGGATAGGTTGGGATCCGGCTTTGCACCTCCAGGCCGCACAGCTAATTACCTGGGGCAAAGTACCTTATGTGGACATGCTCGATGTCAATCCGCCCCTTATCTGGTACCTTGATGCCATTCCGGCGGCATTCTCCAACTTGTTTAAGTTCCCGGTAACCCAGGCTTTCTCTTTCTTTCTCACGTCAGTAATCGGCTATTCCGCCTTTGCTTCTTTCTATCTATTTACATTCTCCAGACAAAAGAGGGAGCGGATCTTTGCCATTCCTTTTGTGCTTGGCTTGATACTATTCAACTTCTTTTTGCGATTCGATTCCGGACAAAGAGAAGATCTCTTTGTCCTTTTGTACATGCCGTTTTTTGTTCTTAGCTGGCTGAGTTGGAAAGATACGGAAGGCCCGGGCCCGGGAAGAGCGATAAAAGTTCTTGTCGGATTCATCGCCGGTATCGGAATCTGTTTGAAACCCTACTTCTTGATCCCAGCCGGTCTGGTTGAGTTGTATTGGCTCATTGATCGTAGGCAGCCTCGCAAGCTTCTTAGAATAGAAAACCTTGCCGCCGCTTCTGCCGGTTTGATTTATGTCCTGCATTTCTTGATCGTACCGGCGGAAATGCGAGAGAACTATTTTGGTTTTCTGGTACCGGCTTTCGTGAAGGGTTATCATTTTTGGGATACCTGCCTTGCCAATATGTTTTCTGCTCCGGACAAAAGAAACGTCTTTTTCTTGATGGTAGCTTCGGTGGTGCTGGCTCTGGCTATTCGAAAACGTTCGGCGCTTTTCCTACCTCTGATTATTTTCACTCTCTCCAGCAATATCCCCTATCTACTCCAATTTAAAGGGTGGGCGTACCATAATCAGCCGGTCTATGCCGGTGCCTTTATTCTTGCTTATATGGCAGGCGGATTGGTTCTCTATCATGTTGGTAAATATCTGGCGGAAGTTTGTCGAATTAAGCCTTCTGTAGCAATCATGCTGATTCCTCTGGCAGTGTTTGCCGCCGCCGTCAGTGATCTTCAGGGCGACTATAAAAAGGTCGCTGAGGAGAAAAAATTCTCCCTGGAGCTTATCGGGGGCTCCGGCAAGACTCCGCTCGGCGATGTGGACTCACCATTTTTGCAGTATTTCGAGAGGTACTTTCGTAAAGGCGACTCGGCTATTTTTATGTCCAATGGTGTTACCCCCGGTTATCCTTTGCTGACTCAACTGAGTGTGCCACCGGGCTCCCGCCATTTGCACTGTGTAATTCTTTCGGTATTGCATTATATAAAAGAGATTCAACCCCAGACCGACAAGACCAGAGAGCTTGCTTCTCATATGCGGGAGGTGGTTGAGCAATACGGAGAAGACATCAATAAAAATAAGCCCAAACTGATCTTTGTCCAAATCGCTCCGGTGGATTCCTATCTTGCACCTTTCGGTTTTGAGGAAAAGTATCTATCCGACTATGAGAAGGTCGATGAAATTGCCAATTTCAAAGTCTTTGTGAGGAAGAACAATGGCTGAAGTCATGGCCAATGCAACTTTGCTGGAGAGAACCGCTAAAACTCGCGGATTGGTAACTGTTGCCGCCACCAGAGGTACTATAGTTCTATGCGGAGTGGTCCTTCTCGGAATACTGATTCACTTTCTCTGCCATCCGCTTCTGATACCGGCCGAAGCGGCATTAAATATCGAATACGGCAAACTGATTTTGGCCGGAAAGTCTCCTTATTTAGACTTTTACGACTACACCAGTCCTTTTGCCATGTATATGGCAGTGCTTCCCTGCTACATATCCTCCCATCTTCCGATTCATCCGATTCTTGCAGCCAATCTTTGTATCTGGTTCGCCCTGGTGCTCTCAACTTCTCTCTCTTCCCTGGTTCTTATGCGAACTCCTTCCAGGGAGAATAGTCTGGCGCCGTTTTTGCTTATCGGCTTTGTCGTTTTCAACTTCCTGATAAGGGATTATTTTGGAGAGACCCAGCAATTACTGTTTACTTTTACAACTCCTTATCTATTTAGCCGGATTTATAGCAGCACCAAGCATGATGTCGATTTGCGAATACTGGGATTTTGCGGAGCCTTTGCCGCCTTTGGGTTCCTCTTAGATCCGTTGTACCTTCTTCTTTTAATTCTCTTCGAAGCTTTCATCTGTCTTGAAAAAGGAACTTTCAAGTCCCTCTCCTCCGCTGACTTTACCAGTTGTTTCAGCGTGCTGGTCATCGCAGGAATATTTCTGATCGTCTGCGCCGAACCTGTGGGTATGAGCTATTCGGGCTTCGGATATTTCATGATGATGATCGACTATTACAACTGGGATAATCAACTGGTTTATCTTGGCATGACTCCGGACAGGAGAGACTTGATCTATTTTTCTTTCATAGCGGTGGCTCTGGGGCTATCATTCTCTCGTCGCAGTAGAATGATCTCACCGATGGTGGCTATCTCTGTCCTTGGTTTTGGGCTATATGTACTGCAAGGCAAGATGTTTACCCATCAGGCTATTCCGATGTTGTTCGGAGCCTTTATGTGTCTCTCCCTGGTGGCAGGTGTACTTTTCTCGTGGTCGGTCAGTCGCTTGAAACTAAAAGAGAAGGCAAGAAACACAGGACTTATAGCTGTTCTTGTGCTGGCAGTGCTTGGACTGACCGTCTATGGATACCTTGAGTATTCCGATTTGAAGAGAGTAAATAGCTATTCCCTTGCCGAGCAAGGGTATGTCGGTGCATCTTCCCGGGAGGACCTTTCGATTTTCGCCGACTACCTTCTTAAGGAGACATCTCCCGGTGATGCGGTTCTTTTCATCAACGATCAAGCAAGACCGGCTTATCCACTGCTTTTACAAATTGGACGAAATCCGGGATCCGGCTTTCTCTCTACCAGATTGCTTAAAATCGCCCATCGGCTTCGATTCTCTCAGCCGGTAAAAGTCTGGCAGAATTATGTGGTGAAAGAAAATGACCTTTATGAACGGCTTAAAGAAGATATCCGATCTAAGAAACCCCGTCTTATTATCGTCAACCAGGATAGTATGGGACCGGCCCTGGAGGAGAAGCTTGTCTCTAAAGAGATCCTCGACAATTATGAACCGAAAGGCTTTTTAGACTGGAATGAGGACAAGGATAATCATCCTCCTTTTGAATACACCGGATACAGAACGGCTTTTCATGTATTCAAGTTGAAGGAAGCGGACTCAAAATAGAATGATTACAAGCCTTACTCGAAAGTTCTTTTCCGTCGCGCTGGGATCACTGTTTTTGATCTCTTCTTCTTCTTTCTCCCTGGGCGCTTTTGCCTCGGCTCCGAAGCAGGTTGATTCAGTAGACCCTTTCATATCAATTTTGAAAGATGAGCTGAACAGGTCTTTCTCACTTCTTAAATCCCGGGGCAAATATCCTGTCTACTATCTTGCCTATCGAGTTTTCGAAGACGACTATATAAGCTTGAAAGGTAAGTTCGGTTCACTTACCAAAGAGTCAGATCCATCGAGATTTCGAAACTTTCAAGTTGAGTTGAGGGTTGGCGACCCATCCCTGGACAATTCCCATAAATTGAGACACAGCTCCGAGACTAACTCCCATGTCTGGTCAGATAGTCTGCCGGTGGAAAATAGCCGGTCGGCCATTGCAAACGTGCTGTGGCGCAGCACGGACAAAGCCTTTAAGGCTGCCCAGAAGCAGTTTACCCTGGTTAAGGCAAGCAAACATTTGAAAGTGGAGGAGCAGGACCAATCCGGAGATTTCACCCTGGAGAAGCCCTGTGCCTACTCCGGCTCGGTGGAGCCATTTTGTGGCGCTTCTCGGGAGAATGTTTCTAAGTGGGGAGATCGTCTGCGACGGTTATCTAAGATCTTTAATGATTACAGCGTGATCAGAGACAGCTCGGTCAGCTATTCGAAAGAGAGGCAGATCTCTTATCTTGTCACCAGCGATGGTGCGATAAAAAGAGAGCAGCTACAGTCAAATCTAGTCAGTCTTTATGCCGAGGCGGTGGCCGAAGACGGCATGATTCTCTGGTTCTATGACAGATTCGAGTCCAGTGATGGCGAAGGTCTTCCGGACGAAGCCTTATTGGCAAGAAAAGTAAGATCCATGTCTGAACGACTGGAAAAGTTGACCAGGGCTCCCCTGGCTGAACCTTTTGTCGGACCTGCCATTCTATCCGGGCGCGCGGCAGGAGTATTCTTTCATGAAATATTGGGGCACCGCCTGGAGGGGCATAGACAAAAGGATGAAGAGGAGGGTAGAACCTTCAAGGGGAAGGTTGGGAAGAAAATCATGCCCGACTGGATCTCGGTTCATGACGACCCGTCCTGCCGCTCTCTGGGCGGTGTGGAACTCTCCGGATACTACAAGTACGATGATGAGGGTATTCCCAGTCGTAAGGTCGTTCTTGTGAACCGTGGCATCTTAAACGGTTTTTTGATGTCTAGAACTCCTGTTGCCGGATTTCCTAAGTCTAACGGTCATGGCCGTTGCGACTATGTTAATGCTCCCTGCGCCAGGCAAGGCAATTTGATGGTGATTGCTGACGAGAACAAGAGGGTATCAGTTGCTAAACTCAAGGAGATGCTGCGTCAAGAAGCTAAAAGACAGGGGAAGCCCTACGGACTGATGTTTGATGAGATGGCAGGCGGATCCACTTTTACCCAGGCTGAACAGCCACAGCTTTATAAGCTCTATCCATTGATGGTGACAAGAGTCTATGCTGACGGTCGCCCCGATGAATTAATACGGGGAGTGGATATTGTCGGCACCCCCCTTGCCTCTCTGGAAAATATTCTTGGCGCCGGCGACGACTTCGCCGTGTTTAACGGAGTCTGTGGTGCCGAGTCCGGTTCTGTACCGGTATCGGCCTCTTCTCCTAGTTTGCTGCTTCAGACTATAGAAGTGCAGAGAAAGCCAAAGTCTGATGACAAGCCACCGCTATTGCCACCACCTGACCGAGTCGATGCGAGGAAAGGGAGGTGATGAGCAAATACTGGTATTTGATCTTGATTCCGCTTTTAGTCGTGAGCCCGACCCTGGCCGAATCTCAGTCCGTGGACAATGACTTGCGTTTGCAGGCAATGGGAGATGAGCTGGCTCGTACCATGAAAGAGTTACGATTGCCCGGCCATGCCCGCCCATATTTCGGTCAGTTCAATATCTATGAAAACGATGATTTTTCTGTGGAAGCAACTCTTGGTGCGGTAACCTCCAGGAGTGCGGTACGGCAGCGTACCTTTGATCCGATTATCAGAGTCGGGGATTACAAGTTTGATAGTTCAAATTTCTCCAGGGAGAGCAGTTTTTACGATGATTCCGATGGTGCCTACGAGCAGTTGTCTCTCATTAGTGAGTCTCCCCTGGATGAGAACTATGACTCTATTCGCAAGACTTTCTGGATCAATGCCGACTACAACTATAAAAAAGAAGTAGAGAAGTTGGAGCAGAAAAAAGCTTATATGCTCGAGCGATCCAAGCAGGATAAACTGGATGATTTTACCAGGGTAGAGAACCTTACTCTGATAAATCCCACCCAGTCTTTGACCATTGATAAGCAGCTATGGACTGATAAGGTCAAGAAAATGTCTGCTGTATTCGCTGCCTATCCTCAGATAAGAAATTCCTGGGTGAGGTATGACGAGCGGATTATTAACACCTGGATGCTGACATCGGAAGGAACTAAGGTTCGAAATTCTGAGAGAGCTGTTCGTATTTTGTCCTACGCTAATGCTCAGGCTAAGGACGGCTCGGTGCTCACTGACGGGCGTGTGTTTCTTGCCCATACCAGGCAAAAGTTACCCTCTGATTCCGAGATGATGACCGACTTAAAAGCGTTGGCTGACGAGCTTGTCGCTCGATCTGAAGCGAAGAAGACGGATTATTATGAAGGACCGGTCTTGTTTGAGGGGCAAGCTGCTGCTCAACTTTTTGCCAGGGTCATGGCTCCATATCTGGTAGCATATAGAAAGCCGATAGGCCAGGATCTCCAGAACTCAAATAAAGATAGGCTTGCCAGACGCATGGGACGCAGGGTGATGCCCTTCTTCCTTTCTGTCAGGGATGATCCTCTGGCTAGAGTTTTTAAAGGAACGCCACTATTTGGTGGATTCGACGTTGATGATGAAGGTGTTCGACCGAAAGCGCTTACCATAATCGAAAATGGATACTTGAAGACTCTTTGCAGTGGTCGGGTACCCAGTCGCTATGTCAGTAAATCTAATGGACACGGTTCCCTGGAAGGCGGAGTCAACTCCAAGCATTCTGTTCTTTTTGTTGAATCTAAGAAGCGTTTGAAGCGAAAGGAATTGCTCAGTCGACTTAAGGAGTTGGGACAAGAGGCAAGGCTTGATCACGTGATAGTTGTGAGACGTCTGGCCAACCATTTCAGGGATGGAAGTTTGTTCGAGAACGTAGATTCTCAGCTGGGAGAATATGCCTCCGAAGAAGGGCAGCTGACAAACCCGCTGGATTTCTACAGCATCGATATCAAGACAGGTAAGGAGACTTTGTTGAGAGATGGTCGATTCGGCCCTGTAACCGCCAGGATCCTTAAGGATATTGTCGCAGCCGGCGATGATGAACAAGCATATCCTGTGGAGGATCTTTCAAACAACTACTATCATATGATCTCCCCTTCGATTCTTGTTTCGGAAGTCGAGATTGAAAAGAGGGAGAATGTTTCAAAACCACCGGTAATACCGGGACCGACAAATTGAACCGCAATCGAGACCTCAGTT
>JAUIJG010000597.1 GCA_030431355.1 bacterium | reverse complement strand
ACAGTGATGATCATGTCTTTCTCTCCGACGCCGCATTCAAAGCCGTCACGGACTTTTTCGACGAAGAGCTGAAAGCCAAAAAAAGCCCTACCCAAAAGAAAGATCGTAGTTAGAAACAGCTGACCGGAGGCGAAATCGAAAGATTTCAACTATCTCCCCCAAGTTCATCCAGTTGCTGGCCTGCTCTGGCCACCCCGTTTTCCAGGGCGCGGTCAAACCAATATTTAGCCTTCTCCTGGTCACAAGCCACCCCCCTGCCATGCAAGAAGATAACGCCGGCCTCGTACTGGGCTCTTGCCAGACCACCTTCGGCAGCCAATAAAAAATACCTTGTGGAGAGAGGTTCGTCGGCTTCCAGGCGGTCTTCACCATGACCGCGCCCAAGATGAAGGATCCCAAGATTATAGAGCGCGTCAAGATCCCCCTGGTCAGCAGCCTGACCGAACCAGTAGAGGGCTCTCTCATGGTTCCTGGGCAACCCTTCACCCCTCATGTACATATCAGCAAGATTGTACTGAGCGGCTGAGTTTCCGCCCTGGGCCGCAAGCTTGTACCAGTGGACCGCTCTCTCCACATCCTTTGTACGGGCGCCGTCTTTCATGTAGTGCATGGCCAGCTTGCACTGACTCACACTGTCGCCCCCTTCGGCTTTTGCTATTAACTCTTCCATATCAGAGTTCAGTTTGACACCACCTTCAAAATTGATTGCGCCCCCAAAAGACAGGGTATATCTCCTTATAGAAGATATATAGAGCTTGTATACCAGTGACCCGGTTTAATTTACAAAGCGAACTGCTTGCCAGAGCCAACCTCGCAGCTCAACTCGGCGATTTCAAAGGCGCCGAGAAGCTAGTGAAAAGGGCTATGCAGCTCTCCCGGGAAGAGACGGAAGACCATATAACGGTGACCAGGTACCTGGCCAGGGAGCTGGCCGGAATCTATCTAAAAGCCGGACTCTACAGCAAAGCAGAGAGCACCTGGAAAAAATTTCTAAGTGATCAAAGAAAAGCCGATTCAGATAACGAAATTGAAATCTCTAAAACTATAGTTCAGCTGGCACTTTTTTACTCCAGCCACGGCAAGTGGAGACAGGCAAAAATCCGCTATGGCCAGGCCCTGAAAATCCAGGAACCACTTTTCTCCAAGTCTAATCCGGACTATGTTCTTACCCTGAGCGAATTCGCAAGACTGCTTGTTTACACCGACAAACCGAGGAAAGCAGAGGGTCTCTTTGACCGGGCCCTCAAGCTTGCCGAAACCGATCTTGGCGACTGGGATGAATACGTGGCCCTGGTTTTAAGAAGGCGTGCCCTGGCTTTCAAAGGTCGGGTAAATCCGGAGCATCTGGAGCCTTATCTGGAAAGAGCGGTGGCGATTCTGGCAGACGATTCGGCTATCCCCCATCCGGAGCTCAGCAAGAGCCTGGCTGAGCTGGCTGACTTGAGCATGGACAGAGGGTATGTCAGAAGAGCTGAGAAGCTCTATGTCAAAAGTTTCCAGCTAGCCGAAGCCATCCTGGGAAGCAAACACCCCGACGCAGTTTCTATTTTGCTCCGTCTCGCCCATTTACGACGCACTCTAAAGAAGTACGAGGAAGCGGAAGCGCACTATCGAAAAATTCTCACCATCAAGAAACAGACCAATGAGAGCCGCAGCCTCAAAGTAGCAAAAGCCCTATTTGACCTGGGTTCGCTACTTAGCGAAAAGAGCGATCTGGAAGAAGCAGAAACCTTCCTGGCCGAAGCTCTGGATATCCAACAGGCGCTCCTGGGAGATGACCATATAGAAGTAGCCAAGACACTGTGCGAAATGGCGGGCTTGCATCAGGCTCAAAACAGGTACAACCTGGCAGAGCTTGAATATCAGAAAGCTCTCAACATTCGCAGAACCCAGAAGAAGAAGGCACCGGCTGCAGTGGCAGAGACCCTCACCGGATTGGCATGGATTCACTTCGCCAAAAAGCAGCATGCTCCGGCGGAGAAACTTCTTTTGCAAGCCCTATCAATAAAAGAAGAAGCGTTCGGACCGGAAGCCCCTCAACTGGTGGAGACACTAAACAAACTGGGCAGGGTTTGCGAAGGACTTCG
>JAUIJG010000157.1 GCA_030431355.1 bacterium | reverse complement strand
AGTCTTACAACCTGTCCGGCCTGGCCGCAGGACAGAATAAGCATATTGTTTTCGAGACAACGAGCCACAACTTTGTCGGTCCATTCTTTGCTGGGCTTTCCGTCTTTATCGCAGAACTCCAGACCGATCATCAAACCGCGGCCTCGAACTTCTCCGATATGGGGTCTGGACTCAGCCAGCTTTCTCAGGGAGGTCATCATCTCCTCGCCCAGTTTTGTGGCTCTCTCCGCCAGGTTCTCTTCTTCGATAACAGCTATGCTGGCAAGTGCCGCGGCGCAGGCTACGGGGTTTCCACCAAATGTAGTACCATGTCTTCCAGCCGGCCACTTGTCCGTCAACTCTTTGCGAGAGACAAAAGCCGAGAGTGGCATACCATCTGCTATACCCTTTGCCATGGTCAAAATGTCCGCCTCCACATCGAGGTGTTCAATGGCGAACATTTTGCCGGTTCGACCGAATCCGCTTTGCACTTCATCGATAATCAGCATGATGCCATGCTTATCGGCAAGGGCCCTAAGCCTTGGCAAGAAAGAATCGGGTGGTACCACATAACCACCTTCACCAAGAATCGGCTCTACTATGAAAGCAGCTACCTGTTTTGGATTAATAAACTGGTTGAATAGTACGTCTAGCTGTCTGAATGTTTCGTCCACCACAGCTTCCGGATTGTCCGGTGTCATAGACCGAAAAACATAAGGAAAAGGAGCCGTGTAAATCGCCGGAGGCAGCGGCTCCATCATATCTTTGTAATAGAGTTTTGAAGTTGTGAGGGCCATACACATGTGGGTACGACCGTGAAAGGAACCTAGAAAGTTAATGATGCCCGGTCTGTTCGTGACATACTTGGCAAGCTTTATAGCACCCTCAACACACTCGGCACCGCTATTGGCAAGAAAGACACTGTCCAGTCTTCCAGGGGATATCTCCTGGAGTTTCTCGCAGGTTTCAATGTACTTTCTGTGATAGGTGGTAACCGAAGTATGAATTAGCTCTCCGGCTTGCTCCCTGACAGCCTCAACAACCCGGGGATGGCAATGACCGATGTTGGTCACCCCTATACCGGTTGTCATATCAAGGTATTTGTTTCCATCGACATCATAAAGATAGGACCCTTCTCCGCGCTCGGCAACAACCGGAGCCAATCTGGAAAGAACCTGATTTACGCACGCTTTATCGCGGTCGATATACTCTTTTGTTTTTGCTTTGGTAGTAACCATGCTTGCCCCCTCCTCCTCGCGTCCTGGGTCGAAACGCTAGCCTTCGGAAAAAATTCCTCTAAAAGCTAAGCACAATTGGACTACATTCAAGAGTCCAAAACCTCTGAATGAATCATAACAATAGTTTGCAAAAAGTCTTCTAAACTTTAGTATTTACGCCGCTTTCGGCACTTGGCAGCCGTCCTGCGGAACTACTATTTTCCGGTCTTTCGAGATGTCTTTTTGACAGAAGGCTTCTTCCCGGTATTTTTAGAAGTGGAAGACTTATTAGTCTTGCTCCGGGTCCGAGGCTGTTTCTTTTTCTGACCAGCGGAATTGGAGCCGGCATCTTTTGCAGACGGGCCGGCCGTCGCTACCTTAGCCGAACTCCGGGTTCGGGCAGCGCTTTTGGTAGGTCCATTTGACTTTGAATTTTTGGTTGCCTTGCCATGTCCCTTAAATACGATGGGATAGACCTGGTCGAGATGACTGACCGGCACCAATTCTATTTTGTCTTTGACATAATCCGGGATATTCTCCAGGTCTTTGACATTTCCGGCAGGGAAAATCACGGTTTTGATACCGGCTCTCAGAGCAGCCAAAACTTTCTCTTTCAATCCACCGATCACTAAAATTCTGCCCCGGAGAGTGATTTCTCCGGTCATGGCCACCGAACCGAGCACAGGCTTCTTGCAAAAGGCTGAGATTAGCGCGGTGGAAAGCGCCACACCGGCTGACGGGCCGTCTTTTGGAATGGCACCTTCAGGGATATGTATATGGATGTCGAGCTTCTCTTCAAATCCAGGATCTATATCGAGCAATGCAGCGTGACTTCGAATATAACTGAAAGCCGCCTGGGCAGATTCTTTCATCACATCACCCAGTTGTCCGGTCAATTGAAGATTACCTTTGCCGGGCATGGTATTCACTTCCACCGCCAGGGTCTCTCCACCGGTCTCTGTCCAGGCTAAACCAGTGACAAGACCGACTTGCGCCGATTTTTTCTCATCTTCTCTCAGCACTTTAGCCGGACCCAGATAGGATGACACTAGCTGTGGTGTCAATTTAACCGACTTGATCTTTCCGGACACAACCTTGGTGACGACTTTTCTGCAGATGCTGGCTATCGCCCTCTCCAGGTTACGAACGCCGGCTTCCCGGGTGTACTCTTGAATAATCTTTCTTATGGCGGTGGGCAGGAACTTGAGCTGCTTGCTTGATAAACCATGCTTCTCAAGCGCCTTGGGAATAACATGCAACTCCGCAATGGCAATCTTCTCTTCTTCCGTATAGCTGGAAATCTGAATCACTTCCAGCCTATCGTGTAGAGGTCTGGGGACATAGTCCAGGGCGTTGGCCGTGCCGATGAATACCACCTCGCTCAGACTGAAAGGGGCATCCAGGTAGTGATCGGTAAAGTTCTGATTCTGATCCGGATCGAGAACTTCCAGCATCGCTGCGGTGGGGTCACCCATGTAGCTTCTGGTCATTTTCTCAATTTCATCAAGAAGAATAACCGGATTCTTTGTACCCGCTTGCTTAATCGCCTGGATAATCCGGCCAGGCATGGCACCAATATAGGTGCGTCGATGCCCCCGAATCTCACTCTCGTCGTTAACTCCACCAAGACTTATTCTGGAAAATTTCCGGTTCATGGCCCGGGCGATGGACTTAGCAAGACTGGTCTTACCGACACCGGGAGGTCCGACCAGGCAGAGGATTGTACCCTGCTGTTTACTCGAGTGTTTGCGCACGGCAAGGTATTCGATTATTCGCTCTTTTACTTTCTCAAGACCATAGTGATCTTCTTCTAGAATCTCCCTGGCTTCTTCCACGTCAATTTTTTCACGACTGCGCTTTGCCCAGGGCAACGAAACAAGCGTATCTAGATATGAGCGAATCACCGATGCCTCAGCACTCTGGGGCATCATTTTCTCAAGACGCTGCAACTCTTTGTTAGCTTTTTCAAGGGCAAGGCCCTTGATTTTGCACTTTCGGATCTTCTCTTTGTACTCTGCTATCTCACCGATCGCTTCACCATCGGCATTTAGCTCATCCTGAATGATGCGCATCTTCTCCCGGAGATAATATTCTCTCTGGGTCTTCTCAAGATTGAACCGCACTTTATCGTGAATCTGTTGTTCCAAATTGGCCAGTTCAAGTTCCCTGGAAAGCAGCTGACTGACATATTCCAGACGTTCAAAACTATCTGTAATCTCAAGACTCTTTTGACGCTCGTCCAGTTCAAGACCAAGATAGGTGGCGATGATATCTGCCAACCTTCCGGGCTGACCTATTCCGGAAACAGCCAGTAGACTCTCCGGATTTATCTTCTTTGTCGACTTCACATACTGTTCAAACTTCTCAACCGAAACCCTGATCAGAGTCTTGGTCTCTTCATCATCCCTTTCATTCTCCGGATACTCTTTTACCTTGGCGGTAAAATTTTCATCGGTCGAACTTAGCTCTTCCAGAGAGATTCGATAAGAACCTTCCACCAGAACTTTCACTGTTCCGTCAGGCAACTTGAGCATCTGCATGACTTCAGCCAGGGTACCTATGGTGTAAAGGTCCTCTTCTTTAGGCTCTTCACACTCGGGATCTTTCTGGGCCACCAGTACAACAAGCCTGTCATCCCGTAGCAAAGCCTGCTCAAGAGCGGCTATCGACTTGGGTCGGTGGACGAACAAGGGAGTCACCATCTGGGGGAAGACAACCACGTCTCGCATGGGAATGAGAGGAAATATGGTCGTACTTAAGTCCGCCACTGTGTTAGCTGGTGTTTGTTCTAGAGTCATTTTTTTAGGGTGACTTTAAGAGGCTTTCTCTTTTTCACCTTTTGCCTTGTGCTTTCTTATATCGAGAAGCTCAGCGGTAGAACGCTTATCAACCAGATCTTTGGTGATTCTGCAGGTTTCGATATCATCCCTGGATGGCACTTCGTACATGATATCGAGCATCATCTCTTCCACGATGGACCGCAGAGCACGGGCGCCTGTTTTACGCTTGAGCGCTTCTTCGGCAATCGCTGTGATCGCTTCATCGTCAAAGGTAAGCTCCACGTTATCGAGTTCGAGAAGCTGCTTGTACTGCTTGACCAGAGAGTTCTTCGGCTCGACCAGAATCTTGACCAGAGCTTCAGTATCGAGAGCTTCCAGCACCGCTATAACAGGAATACGTCCGACAAATTCAGGAATAAGTCCGAATTTAATAAGGTCATCCGGAGCAGTCTCCATCAATATCTTGCTGGTCTTTTGCTCTCGTTCCCAGGCGGTCAGGGGTTGGTCTGCCCCAAATCCGATACTGCGGTTGGATGAAGTTCTCGCTTCCACGATCTTATCGAGTCCGACGAAGGCACCACCACAAATAAAGAGGATATTCGCCGTGTTTATCTGGATGAACTCCTGGTGAGGATGCTTACGTCCACCCTGGGGCGGTACGTTGGCCACGGTTCCTTCAATCATCTTGAGAAGAGCTTGTTGAACACCTTCACCACTTACGTCCCTGGTAATGCTGGTGTTTTCAGACTTGCGGGAGATCTTATCAATCTCATCGATGTAGATGATTCCGCGCTCAGCTCGCTTGATATCGTAGTCTGCTGCCTGGTAGAGACGCAGAAGAATGTTTTCCACGTCCTCACCCACATAACCGGCTTCGGTCAATGTGGTGGCATCGGCCACGGCAAATGGAACATCAAGGAATTTAGCCAGTGTCTGGGCCAACAAAGTTTTACCGCAACCGGTCGGTCCGATGGTAAGGATGTTAGCCTTCTGGATCTCGACTTTACCCTCGGCTTCTTCGGCGTTGTGGGTAATACGTTTGTAATGGTTGTAAACAGCCACTGAAAGAATCTTCTTGGCTGTCTCCTGGCCGACAATATGATCGTCCAGGTGAGACTTAATTACCTGGGGCTTTGGAATCTCCATGGGCTGCGGCTCGGGACTCTCCGTGGGAGGAGCACTCTGAGCCGGACCACCTTCAAACAACTCCTCATCAAGGATTTCGTTGCAGAGCTCCACGCATTCATCGCAAATGTACACTCCTGGTCCAGCGATGAGCTTCTTGACCTGGTCTTGACTTTTGCCGCAAAACGAGCACTTTAAGCGATTATCCGGGGTTTTAGGCATGTGGTGTCCCTATCTAGCTTTGATTGATTCCGAAGGATCCAGGATCGATTTTACAGGTTTTCAAGATAAAACACGAGCCCTGTTCTCGTCTATTATCCTATCCTAATATTGACAGATTGGCACGCTTTAATCTTATGAATTTCAGAGAAGCGAGCCGGACGGCAGCCTGAGCCGCCGTCCTCCGGCTTTATTCCTATACTGCAGACAGGTTAGGAGCGTCTTCAAGGCGCTCGATCACCTGGTCCACAAGACCGTATGATTTGGCTTCTTCAGCTGTCATGATGTTGTCACGATCTGTGTCTTTTTCAAGGGTTTTAACTGATTGGCCGGTATGTTCGGAGAACAGATCATTCAGTTGTCTCTTAATTCTCAAGATCTCTTTAGCCTGGATCTCGATATCAGTAGCCTGACCCTGGGCTCCACCTAGAGGTTGGTGAATCAGGATTCTGGAGTGTGGCAGCGCCATACGCTTGCCCTTGGTTCCGGCCGAGAGGAGGAAAGCGCCCATGCTGGCAGCCTGTCCCAGACAGATCGTACAAACATCCGAACGGATATGCTGAATCGTGTCATAGATAGCCAGTCCAGCGGTGACCGAACCACCGGGAGAGTTGATATACAGACGAATATCCTTTTCAGGATCCTCACCTTCCAGCAAGAGCAGCTGAGCAACAATCATATTGGCGATGTTGTCATCGATGGGAGTGCCAAGGAAGACAATACGCTCTCTCAGCAACCTCGAAAAGATATCGAAAGCACGCTCACCACGGGAGGTGGTTTCGATTACCGTGGGAGGATAGGCCGAGATCGGGCTTACCAGCGGGCTCATACTGTATATATCCAAGGAATTTCTAAACTCTTCCATTCTGCCTTCCTTATTCGACATTTGTTTTTCTCCTGGTTCTTTATATATGAGGATCCCTTAATTTTATCCTAAGTGAACCCTACTTTTCTATATGTTTTAACTGGGATTATCTTTCAGCCAATTCGTTCAGAAATCCGAAGTCACCTTGATGAAAGAAGCGATAGGCATCGACTGACTAGTCTTTAGCTTTTGCTTTCGCCTTTTTCTCAGCGCCTGACTTCTTCTCTTTTTTCGGCTTGTCATCAGCATCTTCGTCCTTATCGGACTTCGCCTTGGAAGCTTTCTCTTTATCCGAATCTTTCTTGGCCTTGGCACCGGATTTCTTAGACTTGGCGGATCCTTTTTCGGAATCTTCCTTGTCACTATCTTCGGTATCAGGAACATAGTTAATCTCTGCGTTCTTCACCAGGAAGTCAACTACTTTGCCGGTCAACACTTCCTCGGAAATCTGACGCATCACATACTCATCCTGGAACATTTCACTGTATCTATCCGGTGGAATGTTGTTGCGGATTGCGTATTCGTTCAGATAAGGGGTCACCTCTTCCTCGGTGACAGTCATATCTTCGGCACGAACCACAGCGCCTAGAACGAGGCTGTGCAGAACGCGCTGGGAAGCTTCTTCTTTTTTAGTCTCTTCCAGAGCCTTGAAGTCATCCATGGCTGCGAACTCTTCCCAGTCTTGGCCGGTCTGCTGGAACTGCATTTTGATCTGTTCCATAAGAAGTTCGAATTCACGGTCGATCATGGTATCAGGGATATCAATCTCGGAATTCTCAACTACGGCATCAACAACGGCTTTCTGAGCACGAGCTTCGTTCTCGTACTTGATCTCTTCATCCATTTTCGACTGGATAGTTTTCTTCAGCTCTTCCAGGTTCTCATGATTGACTTTCTGAGCAAGCTCATCATCTATACCCGGGACAACTTTTTCTCTGAGTTCTTTCAACTCAACCTTAAACTTGGCTGGCTTTCCGGCTAGAGCGTCGTTGCGATAGTCTTCGGGGAAAGTAACTTCCGCTTCGAACTTATCGCCAGGTCTCTTGCCTGCCACCTGCTCACAAAAACCTTCTACAAAAGCACCATCTTTGAGCTCAAGGGGCAAATTCTCTGCTTTACCACCTTCAATCAACTTGTCATCCACATAGCATTCGAAGTCGATGAGAACATGGTCACCCAGTTTTACTTCCCTGGGATCTATTTTGTTGACGGCAGCATGTTGCTCTGCGATGCCGTTCAAAGCTTTTTCCAGAGCGTCTTCCGGAATGACCGCTTCGGGCACATCGGCTTTAACACCTTTGTAGTCACCCAATTTTACTTCCGGTCTCACTTCAAACTTAGCAGCCAACTTCAACGGCTCACCCAGTTCAAAATTACATTCGATGATTTCCGGTCTGGTGATTATGTCAAGCTTCTTGTCTGTAATAACTTGTTGGAGAAGTTCAGGCAAAAGCCTCTCAAGGGCTTCCTGTTTGATGGCATCCCGGCCGAATCTCTTCTCAATAATATTTCTTGGCGCTTTTCCCTTCCGAAAACCGGGGATTTCTACTTGATTACTGAGATCACGACAGGTGACTTCATATGCTCTGGAGGCTCTGTCCGCCTCAACTTCAAGTCCGACTCGGACAACGTTTTTACCTTCCCGGTCAAGGGTAACCTTCATCTTATATTCAATGCCCCACAAAAGTTCTCGATCACGAATACGTCGGTGCGACCAATTAGATTAACCGCACGATGATAAACCCGGATTTTATCACGAGCACAAGCCGAATTAAGGCATATATCTTATGTCTTTACCTTCTGTACACCGAAGCTGTAATCATATGCAATACATGAGGACACTCGAAAACGGCAGAAATCACGCATTTCAGCCGCCACAAAGAGGTTGCCATCTGCCTCTCTTTTGGAATTAGAATCCGGTCGGGTCCACCGGGGTGGTGGCGACCACAAACATTCCCAGCACCAGTGCCAGGTTAATGGTCAGGAAAATACCGAAGAAAGCTGCTCCCATCATCAACTGCCAGGAAAGAAGCGCTTGCCGGGGATTGAATGTTGTAAGGATTCCAAAGCGATTGCCAAGATAGATCAGGATTGAGACCCCGATAAGAACATCACAGGCCACAAGAAGAGGCATTCTGTGTGCCGCCGCTTGCTCGATGAGCATGGCCGCGACAGTGCCGATTGACGTTACCAAAAGAGCGATACTGGTAGCTCGGTCCGAATCACGGACCTTAACAGCTTCGTCCTGGGAGATGCTATTGACATAGTTGAAGGATTCCATGGAGGCTTTGAAAAGAGTACGTCTTTTGAAAACCCCTTCCGGAGCCGCATCCTTCTTCACTTCGCCACTATCAGAGGTTGAATCGGAATTTTCAGCGCTTTCCGTACCGCTTTCACTCCCCGTAAATTCGGAATTTGAACCGGAACTTTTATTCTCTTTACTATCTTCGTCGCTCATGGAAGCCTCGGAATTTCTTTCGCCTATTAAAAGGTTTACCCGCTCAAGGTCAGTACATCACTACCTGATTTAACCATTATGAGGTAAAAGCCCCGGCATACTAGTTATCCGAAATTCTTCGTGTGTTATCCGACACATAGCAAAAAAACAGCCACCCCCTCCAGGGGATGGCCGTAAAAATGGAGCGGGAGACGAGATTCGAACTCGCGACATCCTCCTTGGCAAGGAGGCATTCTACCACTGAATTACTCCCGCAAATAGGCTCTTTGTTCAGTAGGAAGATTCATTATATTCTCTTACCAACCTGTAAGGGTATAAAAATCGTCATACGTGACCAAAAGTAAATAACGAACAACTAGTTGGATATAGTCTCAATCGCTTTCAGGCGCGGACGAGCTGAAAGCCTCTTCTCCACGTCGGCAAGAACTCGGACAACATGGTAGGCGTTGTTGGCGTCTGTGCGTGGACGCTCACCGGTGACTATACACTGGAGAAAATGTTCGCATTCCAGATGCAGCGGCTCCACATCCGGATAATATGGATACTCAACCACCATCCTTCCATGGGACGAGAGTGAGTGGAGCTGTAGCTTCTCACTGGCCTGGGTGTCGTTAAGAACAGCCGTCTTCAAAGTACCGTTGACGGTCAATCTCACAATCTTCTGAGGATCAATCCAGGAATTCCGGACTTGACCGGGAGTAACCTTGTCCCCGTGGGGGAAGGCCACATCAAGATAAGCCACGTCCACAAGCGAATCTTCCTGGGTATCCCATCCGCCGACCCTGGTAACCTCCGGCGCATCACAATCGAGCAGGTAGCTCATCATGGAAAGGTCATGGGGAGCCAGGTCCCAGAGAACACTCCAGTGCGCCCTGGACTGGTTGAAGTTCATCCTGTCCGATCGAACAAAAAGAACATCTCCCAGTTCACCCTGGGAAATGAGATCCTTCAAACAGTTGACTGCGGGATGATAGAGCAGAAGATGCCCGACCATGAGAATCAAGTTTCTCTCAGTGGCCAGGGCATCCAGTTCTTCAGCGTGCCTTACATCTCTAGCCAGGGGCTTTTCGACATAGACATGCTTTCCTTCCAATAGCGATTTTTTGGCAAGTTCAAAATGCGTATCGCTAGGGGTAGCAATAACAACCGCCGAAACCTCTTTGTCGGAAAGAACGCTCTCAAAGCTATCGGTTACCCGAATGCCCGGATATTCTCTTGACAACAGGCTCAGCTTTTTGGTGTCGGCATCACATACAACGGCAAGAGCTCCTTGATTCGCAAAATTACGAACCAGGTTCTTACCCCAGTTACCGCATCCTATTACTGCTACCTTTGGTAGCTCCAAGGGACCCCCTCACGCTGCAGTTACTTACGCTTGTTAACTGCTTCGCTAAATTCTTTACCCACTTTGAATCCGGCAACTCTTTTTGCAGGAATGTTCAGCGGTTCGTTAGTCTTAGGATTTCTTCCCAGTCTGGCTTTTCTATGTCTAGCCTCAAAGGTTCCAAATCCAACCAGTGTAACTTTATCTCCACCAGCTACGGTTTTGATGATTGTATCCATCATCTTATTGATGATTTGCTCGGCATCTTTTTTGGTGGTTCCTGCATCGGCTGCAACGATATCGACCAATTCAGCTTTATTCAAGGCTCATACACCCCTTATAACTATTAACAACGACAGTGATACCGGGACTCCTAAGTGTTTCCTTAAGTCGGTTATGATCTCAGGGGTCAGGAATATAATTCCAGACTCAAAAAGACCAGCTTCTCAAAGGCTACTAACCTTAGAGAATCCAACCTGACTGCAATGCTAGCATAAACTTTCCCTTTTAAACCCCACAGCACCTAGGTTTATAACAAGAAAATACTAATGGTTTCGTCAAGACAGCATTCACAATCATCACTTCTACGAGACGCCTGGGTTGAAATCGACCTTGACGCCATAGAGCAAAACGTAGCGCTGGTAAGGTCTTGGCTGGATCCGGCCCGATGCGGATTGATGGCTGTGGTGAAAAGCGATGCCTATGGACACGGTGCCAACAGGGTCGCCGAAATTCTTGTGGCCAAAGGCGCTAAATATCTTGCCGTTGCATCGGTGGATGAAGGAATTGAGCTGAGGAAGCTGGACTCTAAGATACCTATCTTAATTCTGGCTCCAATTCCCTTCTGGGCTGTGGGCGATGCCCTGGCCAACGATTTAGACATGACCGTCACAAGTCTGGTGCAACTCAGATCCCTGGAAAAACTGGCTCGCAACGCGGAAAGCCAGGCAAAAATACATATAAAGATCGATACCGGCATGCATCGACTCGGGTTCAGCCCGGACCAGATCAACGAAGCACTTGAGCTGGGGACAGCTTCAAAAAACCTGGCACTCATCAGTATGTTTTCCCATCTGGCCAAAGCCTCGGACAGAGAAGCGGTAGAGTTTCAGAATGCCAATTTCATGAAGGCGGTGGAAGAAAGCCGCGCCCGGGGGATTAAATTACCTGTTCATCTAGCTTCCAGTGAAGCAGCCGAAAAGTTTCCTTTCGCTCACCATGA
>JAUIJG010000596.1 GCA_030431355.1 bacterium | reverse complement strand
CATGTCCTTATCTGGAGTCGGGTCTTCCATATCATCTACAATCCGCAAAATTACCGAATATACTCTTCCTTTACCGAAGAGCGAGTTCGCCAGTTCGAGATTTCAAGCAGCACCAGATTAGTTTGCCGGTCTTATCTTAGGCTCTATGATGCTGAAGGCTATGTGCAAATGTCCGCCCAGACCCTGAGGACCTTCTCTCTGCAAAAGAAATATCAACCGCTGAACGAAAGAAGTGGAATCAACCTTCCCAGTTCATTGGCTTCTCACCTGCAATACATCGGACACCATGATCTGATCAGCTGGTAGTCCGCTCGAAACATTCCAAAACTGTTAGTGGTATCAATTCAATGATTTCAAGAACGATAGTGTCCGTAGGCTTCGATAAGGGCTTTTACCGCGTCTTCAGTAGATTTGCCCCGGGTTATCTTCTCCAGTTCGCCGGGCTTTTCCATCTTCGATAGGGCTTTTGTCGCTCTTTCCCTGATTGCTTTTATAGGATGCTCCTGGGAGACAAAATAGAGAGGGGGGATGCTCAGGGGGCGATTCTCTCTTTCGAGCTGCTCTATATTTGACTTGACGGCTTCATAGTCATTGCTTTTCAGTCCATCCACCAACATTTTAAAGGTGAATTGGTCGATCTTTCCCATTATCGAACGCGCGGCACCGTCCACGAAGCCTGCTAAATCCTGGAATTTGTCTGAGAACTCACTCATCGAACCGGACCTCTCCTCAATAATCTTGGCGATCTACTATGATACTCTCTTGATAATACTTGTTCTTTTACCATAATCAGCCATGCCTACTTTCCAAAATACCGGCTCCAGGCATTCAGGGTCTATACTGTCGATTTTAACTTTGTCGTCGATATTGTCGTTTCCGTTTGCTCCTGCCGCTCTCTCCATCGCGCCGAACTCAAACCCGGCAGAAGCGAAGGTCTGCTTTGATTCGGTAAATGTACCCTTTGATGTCCAGTCCATAGAAATTGAGCCGGATCTCAGTCGCATGCTGGAGCTGGACAATCTGTTCATGGATGCCATGCTCCTGGAGATTGATGGCGAGAAGGCAGATTTGAAGATTCTGGATGATTTAATCGCGGTTACTTCCAGGCAGCTCAAAGATAATGACCCGTATCGCTTCTTTTGGGAATATAGAAAAGCCCTTCGCCAGGCTGAAGATGGTGATATCTCCAGGAGTCGAAGGACTCTCAAACATGTCCTAGTAGAAGAGCTAAAAAGGGATCGGTTCTTTGAAGGAATAGATCGAGAGAAGATCCATAAGAGTGAGTTTGCCAATTCCAAAATAGAGAAAAGTAAGCAGTTTGAAAATCGTCACCGGCAACTTAGAAAGGATGTGGGAAGGTGGATTCATAGGGCGGTTTTGCACAGACTGGTCTACCTCAATTTTGAAGGACGGTATCAAGAAGCGGTAATGCTTGCCCGAATAGCCCTGACCGAAGGTCTTCTTAAAGGCAAGGCTGCCGAAAGTACCAAAAAATGTATTGCCTACTGGAAGTCCATAGCCTCCTGGGAGCAGTGTCACAGGGAGGAAGACCGCTATGTACCTGATTGGCTGTTGAGACAGGGTTATGCCTCAGACCGTAAACATTGGCATTCTGAATTGGTTTCTTATTTAAAACTCTTTCGACTGACAGAGCTTTTGAAAGCCTCAACCATAGAATCTGAAAGTGATAGAGATATCGAGGCTCTAAAAGAATTGATTGAAGAGGGGCGACGAAGGAAAAGAGGATATGCCGATAGTTTTGTTAAGAAGGCAATCGCTGAGAGGGCTTTGCAATCTCTGTCCGAGTATGTCGATAGATCTTTGAATATAATCAGCGACCGATGTTCACCTTCACAGTCCGGGCACCAACCCGATGTTATCGAGCTTTCTGTAAGCAGTGCATATGCCCATGGGTCTAATTCGTGTAAACCGCGGGCATCCAAACTTAAACGCTGATTTAAATTCTTTATCCGCGTCATCCGCGTTCATCCGCGTCCCGTAGAATTAAAGCGTTACGACCTGGCCGGTTCGGGCTGATTCGTACAGCGCCAGGACGGTTTTGACATGGTTGCGCGTTTCTTCTAAAGAGAGATATTGGGTTTGGCCGTCCAAA
>JAUIJG010000595.1 GCA_030431355.1 bacterium | reverse complement strand
CCAAGATATCACAGGAATGCCGGGACACCGCAAGAAGCGCTCGCTCTGTTCAACCAAGCCATAGCAGCCGCTGACGGCATTAATGGAGCGGATATCGCCAGGGTCAAAGCCCTTTTTGAAAGCGGTATTGCCCAGGAAGAAGCTAAGGACGAACCGGACCAGGAGAGCATTGCTAGCTTGAAAGCAAATATTTCCGGTCTGGATCAATTGGCCAAGGCAGACGGCTCCCTGAGACTGAACAAAGGTATGTTCATCATGAGCCAGGCCCAGGACCAGGAGACCCTGGACGCAGGATTCAAGACAATCGAAGAAGGAGCCATTCTCCGTCCCGAGCTGCTGGAAAACCAGGAGATAGTATCGCCGGTCGTAGCAATGGCCAAATCAAAAGGCTATGACGCGGATGCGGTTAAGCGAGCCTTACCCTACGAATCCGTTGCCAGAGAGATGGAGCGAATTGGCTTTACCGATGGTGGCAAAGAGAAGACCGAGGCACCGGAGAGAACAGAAAGGGAGAAACCTGCTGTCACTCGGTTCGAGAGAGTCGATTCACTTGAGTCACTTAATCAGGCCATCGAAGCAGCCCACGCCGCGGACAGACCACTTGTTCTCGATTTCAGAGCTGATTGGTGCGGTCCCTGTAGAACTGCCGAAGAGTTTGCCTGGTCGGACAAGGGTGTAAACGAAACCATGGAGAACAACGCAATATTCGCCAAGTTAGACTACACCAAACAGCCGGAAGGCCTCAGAGGCATCTACGAAGATCTTAAGCCGGAAGGTTTCCCCTCCAACATTGTGGTAGACACCTATGAAAAGCCTGATGGTTCTATCGGTCTCAAAGAGATAGGTCGCACCGGGGATGATTTCCTCGATAAAATCGGAGAGCTCAATGGAATCCGTAAGGATGGGATTGATGAGAGCGAAAAAGAAGCTTTTGCAAGGACCCAGGCAGAGTTAGCGCAAATCCTCCGGGACTTCCTCACCCAGACCACGGCAAGATAATACAGTGCGTCAGATAAATAGCCAGGCGAATCCCTGAGATCAGGGAATCTTATAGGTGTGCACTCAGTGATCTAATAAAGATCAAAGAAGTATATGAAGCTATCAATACTTCACAAAGGCCTGTTAATAGTATCTGTGCCACTTCTCTTCGAAGTGTTCTTCGTCTTCGTGCTCCTCAGTCAGATAGACCAGACCGGGGATCATATTCAAAAAGAGCTTAGATCCCACGACATTATCATCGCGGTGGAGACCATTCTAAAAGAGGTGGCTGCTTCCACCACGACAGCGGTAATTTACAACGTCTCAAGAAGACCGGATCTCCTGGAACGACTGAAAGAATCCCATGATGAGATTCTTTCCAGTAGCGCCCGTCTAAAACGACTGACAAAAGACGACCGTGAAGAGAGATCAGAAGCGGCAAAGCTGACGGCATCGGCCAGAAACTGGATCAAGAATCACGAAGAGGTGGTCAACTCAGATCCACAGAACAAACTCGGTGCTTTTTTTATGGTGCGAGGAAACATGAATAACCTCCTCCTTCTTCGCTCCGAAGGAAGCAGTAATTCCATCATAGAGAAGGAAAAGCACATTCAGTCGGTGGAGCCAAGACTCTTGCGCGAATCGATATTGCGCATCCAAATCCTTCTTGTATTTGGTGCCATCGTCAATATTGCTATCACAATCTTTATGGCCAACTACTTTGCCAAGTACATTTCCAGTCGAATGGAGAACGTTCTCACCAACACTTTCAAACTTGGCGCCCGCATGGAGCTGAACCCACCCTTGCGAGGCGATGACGAAATAGCGGAGTTGGACCAGGCTCTACATCACACCGCATCTGAGATTATCGAGTTTGAAACATTCAAAGAACAATTGATTGGAGTAGTAAGCCACGAGTTGAGAACCCCCCTGACCTCCATTCAAGGCACTTTGACCCTTCTAAATGCCGGAGCAATGGGAGAATATCCCGCCTCCATGCACCGCTCCGTGGAAGAGGCCCAGGTGCAGCTCAGCAAGTTGATCAATCTAGTCAACGACCTGCTTCTGGTAGAAAGACTGGAGAGTGGTTCCCAAATTATCAAACCCAAGGAGCTTGAACTTGGAGAGCTGATAAATA
>JAUIJG010000594.1 GCA_030431355.1 bacterium | reverse complement strand
ATTTTAGCTTGGTTCTGGTGAAATCAAATATTAATAGGATAACCTTTTAGCGACGAACTTTGCTTCCCGGTTGCCGGGACTCATGGACCTCGAGGCTTGTCCTACCGGAATGCATTAGATCTTCCGACTGAGACAGAAGGTTTTGCCAGTAGAAAGAAAGTTTGCAAATTTGAATAACCGAGCAAAGCTTCGGTTTGTCGAACACCAATAACACCCCCAGCAAGGGCGTTGTGAAATCAAATTCCATCCAATCAATTGACAACGTTAAGGAATCATATTAATGCGTCAAACAAAGAAGGTTGAAGGCACCAAAATAGCCCAGGCGGCTAAGGACCTGAATGTCACCTCGGTGACGGTGCGCCGATACATCAGCGAATTCAATATCCAGACAGCCACGGACAAGAACGGTATCAAGGTTCTTCCCGACATCGGCATGGATGAACTGAAGGAAGTAAGAAGACTGAAAGAAGACGGTCTCACCAATCCTCAGGTACTGGAAGCGCTTGAAGATCAGCGCTCTAAGCCGGCTAAGAAAACCCGCGCCAAGAAAGAAGAAAAAGAAGAGAAGCCACGTAGCCGGGCTAAAGCCAAAGACAAGGACAAAGATAAAGAGCCAGAAAAAGGCAAAGACAAAGATTCGGAGAAGGATAAGGACAAAGAGAAGTCCAAAGAAAAGCCCAAATCTCGCACAAAATCCGAGTCAACCAAAAGCACCACTCGTCGCGGCAAGAAAGTTTCCGTGGACGAAGAGACCGAAGAAGCTCCAGCCGCTCCTAAAAGCAGAAGAAGAAGTCGCAAAGCGGAAGAAGAAGAAGAAGAAGAGGAAGAAGAAGAGAGCGAAGAAGTTGAAGAAGGTGATGAGCCGGAAGCTTCCGAAGGTCGCCTGAAACACTCTCTCACTTGCCAGACCTGCGGCAAAACTTTCGAACATCTAAATCCCAGACTGAGAGATTGTCTTGACTGTTATCGCTCCAAGCGTAAAGAGAGAAGACGGGGTGGCGATCGTCACAAGAACGTGATCCAACATCCCCTGGCTCAGCAAGTGGTCAACAAAATGGCCAGCCAGCAGCAGTCCAGAGAATCAAGAGACTCGAGAGACTCCAGGGAGACTGTCAATGATAGACCCAGGCAGACCAGAGAGCAGGCACCCCAGACCCAACCCAAAGCGGTTGCCCATGCCCAGAGCGTCACACAACCAATTATTGGCGGTCTAAAAACAAAAGTCAGAAGCTATAGAAAAGCCATTGACGAGACCAGGCATATTACAAGTTCATTGAAACGACGCCTGGAACGCCCGGATCTACCGGAAGGCGATAGACGCTGGTTGGAACAGATCTATGCTTATCAGCTTATTCTGCACCAGGGATGGCGCCACCTCTCCGAGTATCGCTCCAACACCCAGCAACAAGCCAAGAAAGAAGACTAGTTCATAGTCTAGGGAATAAAAGCTCAGACTAGAATGGATCCGGAAGACTGTTCAGTGGGTCACCCATAGGCTGATGAAACACGCTGTTCGGATTTGAATTAGAATAAGATCGCGGAGCCGGTGCCACCGGTGGTGCTTGATTTGCAGAGGAAGCCTGGCCATAGCCATTTGCTGAGTTCGCCACTTGCAGCTGGCCGCTATTGTACATAGTCGGCTTAGTCATTTTTCCTGCTGCAATTTGAGGATCCTGACCGACAAGACCGGGAACGCCCTGAGGGCGCTGGCTGGCAGGGTTAGTATGGTTAACATATGGATTGTTGCCGGTTGTCGGAACTCCTCCTCCAACCAAACCTGGTACGGCAGGCGCCGCTCCCATAGCCGGTCCAGGCGACTGTACCAGACCGGGCGCTGAATTAAATCCGGAATTTGCGCCCAATGGCGGTGTCATGGAATTTAAGTCGATGGTGCGATTTACTTTGACAGCAATGCCCTGCCCTGCTTCCAGGTGAAAGTCTTTT
The DNA here is from genome assembly GCA_030431355.1 of bacterium. Next base: position 174 of record JAUIJG010000594.1, on the reverse strand, counting down.
CCTCGCATCCTTCTATTATGAACCCAACCAATCCCTCCGGCGAAGGACCCCAGCATACCCTTGACCTGTTGACCGTAGTCGCCCAGGTTGAATCCGGAGTATCTGGTCTTAGGCTCTTCGGCAAGCTCATGGGCTGGATTCTGGTCGATGAAGCCATGGAACTTGGTGGTTCTT
>JAUIJG010000156.1 GCA_030431355.1 bacterium | reverse complement strand
TAGAATTTTTTGATATTTCATAATAAAACCTATTTAAATATCGGAGTCTGACGGCGGCGGCGGAGTTGTCTGCGTTCCGTCATTTGTTTGCGGAATATCGGAACCATCTACCGGACTTAGTGGGGCATTCGGATCGGCGGGCGATGCACCCGGCGAAGCGTTCGGATCGGGCGTTGTCGAATCTTCGAGGCTTTCTTCCAACTTCTGACGATCTTGATTTATCTGGTCTTCGAGACTATTTGTGCTGTCTTCGATCTCCTGGGGAAGGGTCAACTGAACCCCGTCGCCGGTAGTGCCTGGTTCCGGTTCGGAATCATTTATTTGAATTCCGGCAGCGTTTACCCTTGGTTTGCCGGTGAACTTTTTAATAGTTGAAGAGCTTTGCTTGCCACTTTTGTCTATCAGGCTCCTCAAGGATCCGGTATTTTTGACGTTGCTTGCCGGCTCCCTAACCGGTGCCTGCTCTTCGGGTTGGGGTGGTTGGGTGAGGGAAAGCTCAGCGTCGAAGGCTGGAATTTCAGTCAGGGTCTTGCTCAGCCTTCTTTCATTCTCGGAGAGATTCTGCTTCTCTGTCTTATCTGTACTAAGCAGCGAATCCGGTGGAGCGACAGAGGTGAGTGATTCTTCGAAGACCGGGATCTCCATCAGGGTGCTCTCTAACTTTTCCTGCTCTTCTTTCGATAACAGGTCTTCTTCTTTACCGGCTTCTACCTCTTTCATTGAAGTGGAATCGCTGTCGGAGACTAATGAGTCAGTGAGCGGAGCTTCGAATACAGGAATTTCCATCAAAGTGCTTTCGAGCTTCTCTTGCTCTTCCACTTCGGGAGATTTTTTGACAATTTCTTCTTCCAGTTGATCCTGAGGCTCTTCCGGCGAGAGGCTCTCTGTTAGAGACGCTTCAAATACCGGAATCTCCATCAAGGTACTTTCTAGCTTTTTCTCATCTAAATCTTCTTCGATGGCGGAGCTCTTTACCTCGGGCTCATCCAGCGCTTCAGCAGGAACCGAGATATCTTTGATGGTGCTCTCCAGATCCTTCTCGTCTACTTTCTCTTCTTTATGGGCCGGATCTGACTCAGTTTCGAATTCGGGCTCTTCTGGAAATTCGGCTTCTCCGGCAAACAGGTTGGCTAGAAGTACTTTCTTCTCTTCTTCATCCAACTCTTTTTCGACTGAATGACCTGGTTCACCGTCGTCCTCGTCCTCTTCTTTCGACTCGGTTTCTAATACTGTCTCTGTTTCGGACTCTGCCTCTTTTTCTGGCTCTTCCGGCTTGTCCTGGTCAAGCTCAATAAGCTCTTCTTGATCTTCCTTATCGTCTCTATCGTACGATTCTTGCAGCGAATCTGTTTCCTTTGCCGATTCAGACTCTTCTTCGATATCATCTTTTAAATCTTCTATGGTATTGTTTTTCGATACTTCTTCTTCGACATCTTCTACGGCCCCTTCGGACCCCGATTCATCTGAAGACTTATCTGAAGACTCATTTGGTGATTCTTCTTCGCTTTCTTCTTCTGAATCGGCTTCTGCCTCCTCGGAGAATGTTGTATCCTCGGCTTCTAATTCAAGCTCATCGGATTCTGGTAAATCTTCCTTAGATCCTTCATCATCATCTTCTTCTTCAAGATTCTCTGGCTCTTTTGCCTCTTTTGCCTCTTCTTGAACTGGAGCATCGCCTTCCTCTTTAATTTCGGATTCATCGACGACATCATCTGAAACTTGTTTGTCATCTACAATTTGCTCATCTTCCAGTTCATCTAGAGCGAGTAGATCATCTATTTGTGGGACTTCGATTGAACTTTCATTCTCATTGTCTTCTTTTTTCGAAGGCTTCTCAATCTTATCCCCAGCTGACTTTTTCTTAGTGGAGAGCTTTACCGCTTTCAATGCTCCCAATAACTCGCTGAGATCCTGGAAGCGCTCATCTGGTTCTCTGGCGACACACTTTTCAATGATGCTCTCCAGTCCTGTCGGTATCTGCTCACTTTGAACTACCGCCAGGATCTCTTCGCTATCATTGGCCTGATAAAGGGCTTCCATGTCCGGACTGTGTCCTGTGATCACCGAGTAGATCAAACAGCCGAGTGAAAATACGTCAGTTCTGAAATCGGCCTGCTCTGTCTCCAGTTGCTCCGGACTGTAGAAAGGTTCTACGGTAAGGGAATCTTCTTCGTACTCGCGATACTCGTTTGGATAGATATCGAGTAGTCCGCTGATTTTAAGATTCAAGGGCATGCTCTTCAATTCCCTGAACGGGTGGACATTGAGAAGAGAAATGCTGCCGTGCATAACGCCTTTGCCATGAAGGTATTTGAGTCCTTCGATCGCTTTTATGGAAAAATCAATAGCCTTCTCAATCTCCAGGGGACCGTTGTCCTTAATGAAATCACGGAGATTTGTCCCTTCAAATTTCTCGAAGACAAGGAAGGCGACTCTGTCAGCATTGATGCCATAGTCCATTACGCGGATGAGATTCTGGTGCTTCAACTTTGCCACCAGCTCCGCCTGGGGGAGGAAATCTTCTTCCGCCTCCTCCTGGCTGAATTCAGGGAGAGGTTTTATATGGACTAACTGACGAGTTTCGCTGTCAAAGGCTTCGATAACGCCTTCGGGCAAATCGGCTGTCTTGATTTCATAGCGAACGTCATAGGAAGACTCCGTTTGAGTCTCAGCGTCCTGGAGATTGTCTTCGCTGCCTGCCATATTCAAAAAACTAAAATAGTTATTTCTTATAGATAATTGTGCCCTTAATATATTCAATCTAGCAGAATATATTCATAGAGCCTGCAACACCGCACTGTGCCTATGGGACCGCGATTTTTAACGAGGGTCCCATAAATTTTTGAGGGTCTGGTATTGGATTCAGTGAAACTACTTAAGGTCGCCGAATGAGGCCGTGGATCGTCTTCTGGATTTATGACCGCAGATCTTGCATGTAGCCTGACCTTCCGTGGGAAGTTTGCAATTTTCACAAAGCTCTTCTTCTGCTTCGCCGGTGGCGGCCGGCGCGTTGTCTTTCTGGGCAAGGTCTTCTTCTGTAATTGATTTCCAGGAACCGGTAATCATGCCCATGGCCATGGTGCTCATATGCTCCGCTTCTGCTTCTCTATGGGTTTCACGTAACAGCTCCGCGTAGCTTTTCAAAAGTCTGGATGTGGATGGATGATTGGACCCGAAGATCCTATTTTTCAGCTCCAGGCACTCTTTGTATTTAGACTCAGCCAACTCGTATTTTTTTTGTACGTGATAAAGAGTGGCCAAATTGTGCAGACTGCTTGCCACACTGGCATGCTCAACACCCAGCAGATCGGTATAAAGTTTGAGGCAGTACTCCGACAACTCGACCGCTTCTTCCAAATAGCCGAGGCTGTAATATAGGCCGGCCAGCTTGTTGGCGGAATGGGCCACTTCGATATTCTCTTCGGAGAGAAGGTCTTTTTTTAGTTCGAAAGATGATCTGGCCAGGTCGACCGCCTCTTTGTTCAGACCCATATGCTGCTTCAATTGTATGAGCGCGTCTATGGTTTCTAGAAGCATCTCATTCTTCAAACCTAATCTGTCCAAAAGTTTTAAATTTATGGAATGTAAAAGGACCGCAACTTCTATATCGCCGGAGTCCTGGTTCGACCTGGCTGTATGTTGATTGCTCAAAAATATTGCTTCCGCCTCTGCCTTTGACAAGCAAACAGCGATCTCTCCGGGACCAGGATTGACTGATACCGTATATGATGTTGGTGGCAGATTTGTCTCTATCTCTTCTGCTGAGTTATCGTCCGCGTCCGGCAGCGGAGGAGGTGTGTTTTGAGAGCGGGACTGTCCGGAGACCCTTTGCAGTCTCTCTATCATGTTGCCGGACTGGTTGCTTGAACCGATTGTCTCCTTGATCTGCGGAGGAGGAGGAGGCGATTGCGGTTTTATGTCTGTGGAACTTGGAGGCAATTTAAAGGGGCTGCCATTTTGTCTGAGAGACGGTGGTGCCGATCTCAGTGCCGATGAGTCCGAGCCGGCAGAACCGGAGCTTGGCTGTTGTTGAACTACTTCCTGACCAAGGGAATCTTTGATCATTCGCAGAACCTCACTGGGAAGCCAATCACTTGTGGTGATTACTTTCGGTATCGTTCCCAGGTTGGCAAGTTTCTCCTGCATACCAGCTTTGTCCAGCAAGTCTGCGTGCAGACCCATTATTTTCTCAACAATGACATGGCTTCCACCAAAAATTTCAATACCTTGGTTGGTGGCTTTATCGTAACAGGCATCGGACAAGGAATATTCTCTGGCGGCATGATAAACCATGGCAAGGTTGATGGTATAGCTCAGCCTGGATACAGGCTCTACTTCATTCGCATTTTTCTCATGAATGTCTACAAGTTTCTGGCAGTGCTCAATGGCTTCATCGAAGCGCCCAAGAAACCATAAGGACTGGACAAGCTTCTCCAGGGTGTATAAATACTGAAAATCAGTCTCATTGAAATAGTCCTGGGCTTCAGTCAATGCCGCAAAGAGAACGGACTCGGACAGTTCATAATTACCCTCACTAATCGCTTTGTCAGCGGATTCCTTGTATTTCAGCCACTGTTTGCTGGCTTTCTCCAGGGAGGCTTTTCGAACCATGCTCGTATCCTTGACACTTCTTTTGGGAAACAGATCAGCGAAGCGGACTCTATTATATTTAATTTCTAATTGTATTGGAATGAATCAGCACAAATGCTTTGCAATGTCTCTCTGATGATGCCATTGACAATACCGGGGCTCCGGTTGTCAGAGTGAGACATGTCCGATGAAGAAGCGGTTATAATGCAGTCTTTCATTGGGAAGAGAAAGTTCTGAGAGGACCTGAACAAAGTGAACAAGACTGTAAAAGTAAAAAGAAACCTGACGCTTGTTGTCGGTGCTTGCCTGTTTTCAGCCTGGGTTCAGTTGCCTGGAATGGCGAAAGAAGCCGAACAGGCTCAAAGTATTCCCGAGCAGATAGAAGAGTTGATGAAGATCTCAAAGCTTGTATCTCTAGAGGCTGCCATTGCAAGAGAACAGGCCAAGCGAGAGAAAGCAGTGGCGGAGATTGAAAAAGCAAGGGCGAGAACTGCCTGGGCCAGGGTTGAAAAGTACAAAGCTGAGATGAAATTGAAGTACCTGAAGGAGTCTCCGGAAGCTTGTTGCAAAGAAGAGTCCGGTTCAAAATCAGATGGGCAGAAGAAGAAAAAACAAAAGTCCGAATAAATAACCTGAAAGCCGGATATCTCATTCGGCAACAGCCATGCCTGGACTTTAGAGAATTTGCCCTTCTTTATAGAGCCAGGTTTCATTCTCTTTGACAAAGTGGCTTCTTTCCGAGAAGGAAAGGTCTTCGTCGCCCCGGCTAATGAAAGCGGTGAAAGTGACTGAAGCAGAGTCTTCTCCTTCCAGAAATTCAATTACTTTTAGTCCGTCAAATCTGGCTTGTTCAGTGATTCTTGCTAGATCTTTTCTCCAGACCTCTTCATCATCTTTTCTTTCCGGATTGTCCGGATGGGTGGTTCTCACCAGATAATCGGTGAGACCCAGAGCGAAAGCGCAGTAGCGAGAACGCATCAGCTTCAGTGCGTTATCCGGAGATTCACCTTCATGGAAGGGGGCGCAGCACTTATGGTAGAGCCTGGAGCTGTTGCAGGGGCAGGGATTGTATTTATTCATGGACCAAAACCTAAAACAAGACCTAAAACAAGACCTAAAACAAGACCGGTAATTTTCCCATGGGGTGGAAAGTTGATTTTGCTTGAGCGACTTCTACAGGGCAACCCAGGCAAAGATAACTGAATAGTTGAATTCCCGGAAGCTGGAATGATAATCTCTTCTTCCATAAGGCTGTATTCTGTCCCATCGTCCTCACTCTCGTCTACGGTGCTGCCGGAGACGCTGTCAAGAGAAGGCTGGGACTAGCCCTTCTTGCTGGTAATACAAAGCGATCTGGAGACCCGGATGTATTCAACTTCTTTTCCCGTGAAACTATTTCATCTTCTCAAGTCGAAAAGTTTGAGAAGCTTCCTTGTCTCTTTCGTCCTGATTTTTCAAATCGGATTGTCGCCCGATGCGCTGGGCGCTTCCAATTCCCTGAAAAAGAAAGTCGGATCATCGGGAAGCAGAGATAAAGATAACTCTATTGCCAAAGATTCTGAAAAGAGCGACGACAAAGATGATTCTAAGATCTCCGTCACCGAGCATTCAGTGATAATCAACGGAAAGAAGGTCAACTATCGTGCCACCGCCGGCTATATGTTTTTGAAAGACTATCAGCCGGATCCCAAGAAGAATTCCGGAGCCAGGGATTCCGACGACGATAAGGGTTCTAGCGCCAAGAAAGCTTCTGGTAAAGAAGAGCATAAGAAGAAGGCTCGGGTTTTCTTTATTGCTTATGAAGTAGTGGGCTCAGACAAGGCGGACAGGCGACCTGTCTCATTTTCATTTAACGGTGGTCCCGGTTCGGCATCGGTCTGGTTACACATGGGTGCCCTTGGTCCGAAAAAAGCCGTTCTAACGAGCGCAGGAGAAGCTCCACCTCCGCCCTATCGTTTAGAAGAGAACCCATATTCCTGGCTGGACAAAACTGACCTTGTCTTTATAGATCCTGTCTCTACCGGTTTCAGCCGCTCAGAGCCTGATGAAGATCCCAAAAACTACCATGGCTACAAAGCGGACATTGAGAGCGTGGGAGAATTTATTCGGCTCTACCTTACAAAGTACGATCGTTGGCAGTCGCCTAAGTTTATTGTAGGTGAGAGTTACGGTACGACAAGAGCGGCCGGACTGAGTAACTATCTACAAAATCGCTACTCGATTTATTTGAACGGAATCGTTCTTGTCTCTTCGGTGCTCAACTTTGCCAACCTGGATTTCGCTCCAGGAAACGATCTTCCCTTCGTGATGTTCCTGCCTTCTTATACCGCGACGGCCTGGTATCACAAAAAGCTCACTCCTGATCTACAGAGTAAGTCCCTTGAGGCTGTTTTGAAAGAAGCGGAAGAGTTCGCTTCCAATGACTATCTATCAGCCCTTCATGAGGGTGACACCATCAGTGATGAGCGCAAGAGGTCAATCTCCAGGAGACTGGCAGGTTTAATTGGGCTGGATCCCGATTATGTAGCCCAGCTAAATTACAGGGTCTCTGCGGATCTTTACTTCAATCACGTGCTGATGAATTCAAATCGTAAGATCGGCAGATTCGATAGTCGCTACACCGGTCTGAGGTACTTCCCCGGTACGGAGAGATATGATTATGATCCAAGTTTCGAGGCTGTGTCTGGTCCCTTTACTGCAACTTTCAATCACTATGTGAAGAACGAATTGCAGTTTGAAAGTGAGTTGCCGTACGAAATTCTGGCTGACGTAAATCCATGGAAGTACAACAGAGCTAAGAATCGCTATCTTAACGTGGCGGAAGACTTGCGAAAAGCCATGACCCGCAATCCATACTTGAAGGTGCTGATTTGTTCAGGCTACTATGATCTTGCTACTCCCTATTTCGCATCCAAGAAGACCATAAACCACATGTATCTCGATCCCTCGGTCAGAGATAACGTGAGCCATTGTTTTTATCGCAGCGGTCACATGATGTATGTGAAGGAAGATTCGCTGAAACAGTTTAAAAGCGATTTTGCTGAGTTCCTCGACGGTGCTATATTGCCTTCAACCAGCGCTATCCCGACTACCACAAGATAGCCGCCTCGCCTCTTCGACTTGCCTGACCAGACCTGACCTTCCCTTCCCTGCCCTGCCCTAAGCTCGCATCATGAAGACAAGTCTTTGCCGGGGCAATAATAGACTCGAACTTGGGCCAAAATCGAAATCTCAAATTGGAAATCATTATAGTATAGGATGTTTTAAGTCGATATTGATGATTCCGCCTGTGGCATCACAGTACAAGTATTTGTTTTCGCCTTTTCTCAGAATTCCTCTGGCACCGTTTGCGAATTTATGGGTGCCCTCTTCCAGACCTCCCCTTGTTTTGAAGGTAAATGCCAGACCAAGGACATCTCCTTCTTTCGTTACCAGGGCGGGGATACAATCAATTCTGTAGTCATCTTTCGCGAAAAGTAATGAATCTCCGGATGGAAGCTCGTAGACATCAAAACATGCTGATAGATGGAGTCTTACATCTGGTGGACTTTCCGGTGGAGCGCTATTGCTCTGTTTCTCTATCGGGTTTGATTCCGGTTCACTGAAAATAGCCATGGTAAAAGTAGTTGCCTTTTTTGATGCTCGATGCTTGTCGCCAATTTTTTTCTTAAGAACTTGCACGCCGTTCCATGCAAAATTCCGAGTTGGTACTCTTAAAATTTAGCAGTCATGAATAACCGGAATGTGACCGGTTCTGACGTCAGTAGGTCCTCCGGAAATCTCAATAAAGGTCTACTTATCGGCTTGCAGGATTACTTTAGTCATGGTGGTCAGAGGCACTGTAGTATCAGCCAGCAGTCTTCAAACTTTCTTTCTCGGATTCTATCCTGGGGCATGCAAAGATAGAGCGTTCCCTGATGCCCCCACATCATTCCGGATTCTTCATCGTTGTCGATTTGAAGCAATAGGTCCCAACTCTTCGCCTGTTCTTCTATCTCTCTGTCTCTGTCCATCGCTCTTCCATCAGGATCCTGGTCGAAAATTCCGTAAAAAGACCGGTTGCACTCAGCTCTTACATCTCCTTGAATCAGTTGGGGATAGCCGAGTAATCTGTGGCAGCTGTCATCTCCATACTGGTACCAGGAATTGCAAAATTCAGTGTAAGACTCTGATTCGGCAAACTTCAGGTTCTCGCAAAGCAGGTCCTGGAAATCCGGAAAAGTGAGCTCGTCTTTAAACTCTAGAGAACAATGGGGAAAACAAAAGTTTTCATCTAAGTTCAGTGGAAAGTCCAGCTCCAGAGAGCTCTTTTCTTCATCAAAGTGAAAAACCCGCCACCCATATTTTTCTGAAGAGTCATAGCCCCAGGGTTGCTCTCTGGCATCATAAAAAAGCGCCAGGCTGCCCTCCGGCGGTAAGTGATTCTCCTCCGCCCAGAAGCCGAACTCGTTTAAATCAATTTGGCAAATAAAGGAGAGAGGTAGACCCGCGGTGGACACAGGCCAGTCAAAATCGCCTGGTACTACCGGCTTTCCGCCAAGACGGGAGAGCTTCTGGGGATTATCGGTTCTGGTGGCAAACATCCTTTTGGAAGGTCTGGCCATGGAAAGGATCTCTTCCTGGAAGTTTGCCAGGCCAAAATAGCCGATTAACCCTTTCAGGTCTCGCTTGTCCACATAGTGTTTAATCGCGCGTTCGCCGGAGAACATTTTGTCTTCTATGCTTCCAATGGTCAGAATTCAGATTCTAGAATTGTAGTCTAGTAGTTTACCAGTTTGGAATTGTTTATACTAAAACCACAATGCATTTATGCGATGAACTATAGATCCTTTGATCTATAATGGTAGAGGCACCAAACTATCCACCAATCCTGATTCCGGGTTCCAGAGATTTAATTTTACATTGAGTTCCATTCCGGTATCAGAGCCGAGAATTAGGGCTATCAAATAGTAGTTCGAAAAATTGTGGGCTTTTAGATTTTACGCTGAGCCCGGTTATCCCGGCATCACCCATAGTGCTGTTCCATAGGCACTATCTAAATTGATCTTCTTCGGAGTTCATTGCAAGTCCGAAGTAGTCTGCTACATCTTTGTGAACTGATTAACTCTCTTATGGGTTCAGATGTGAGATCCGTAGCTCTCAAAACAACCCTCCTGGCTCCTTACTAACCCAAAATTCATTAAGGAGGTTGTTGGCAAATGAATCCCAAAGTAAAAAATTTCATGAGCGAATACATGATTCAAGTAGATACCCATTTACCTTTCGAGATCGAATCATTTTCACCTGGTTTGATTGCATCGGATCCTGGAACCCCCAGGGCTATACTGGAGTTGTTTCTGATAAGTTCGGATACCGATATTCTTGAGAAGGTGGCAGGAAACCCGTCCACACCCATTGATGTGTTGGCGGAGTTGAGCGAACACTATGAATCCCGGGTCAAAGAAGCGGTGATTGATAATCTCAGCACCCCCAGAGAAATCTTGTTGAACTTGGCTGTTGATCCTGATGTTGATATCCGCTATTACCTGGCGGAAAATCATAATCTAGACGGCGAGGTTATTCAAATTTTGATGCGAGACCAAAATCCCTTTGTTGCAGACCGGGCAGAACGCACCTGGTCCCGGATCAAGGGACAGTGAAGATTTGCAGTTTAGGAATGTTAGAGAGAGATAAAATACCCTTCCCCACACACACACACAAGAAAGATTCACCAGATACAGAGGCATTCTCAATGAGAAATAGCGATACAAGAAAGTCAGACCATGTTTCAGAGGCTCTTTTGATAGCCATATATATTTCGTCTATCGGTCTTTTGACGATTTGCATCTCTCTGATTCGTTCTATGTAATGAAAGGCTATGGCGTATTGACGCTTGGTCGAACTAGAGAGAACTCGAACTCTATAAAGAGATCGACTTAGAAAACGGTCGACTTAGAATTAGCGCTCGCTCCAGGGAGAGATATTACTTCTCTATCGATACCAGCCTATCTTTTACTCCGGCGTAAAAATCATCCCCGCTGTCGTTAATCACCACAAAAGCCGGGAAATTCTCGATCTTGACTTTGTGCACAGCTTCCATTCCCAACTCTTCGAAATCTATTACTTCCACTTTCTTAATTGCATCTTGAGCCAGTCTGGCTGCTGCACCACCTATAGTGCCCAGATAGAAGCCACCCCACTTTCCACAAGCTTCTTTTACCTGCTCACTTCTGTTTCCTTTAGCAAGCATAATCATGCTGGCTCCGTTCTCCATCAGGAGATTGACATAGGAGTCCATGCGGCCTGCGGTGGTCGGTCCGAAGGAGCCGGATGCGTAGCCGTCCGGCTTTTTAGCTGGTCCAGCATAATAGACCGGGTGATTTTGGGTGTATTCCGGTAGTTTCTCTCCCCTGTCCACCATCTCTTTCCAGCGAGCGTGGGCTATATCTCTTGCCACTATCAGGGTGCCTGACAGCATCAATCTGGTACCCACAGCAGTACCTTTCATGGAGGCAAGTACCTCTTTCATCGGCTTGTCGAGATCGACATGAACAGTCTTCTCTCCCAGCTCTTGCTCCTTAACTTCAGGTAGGAAACGAGCCGGATCGTTTTCAAGTTTCTCGAGCCAAATGCCATCTTTGGTTATCTTGGCTTTTGCTTGTCTGTCTGCGCTGCAAGAGACACCGATGCCTATGGGAAGACTGGCACCATGTCTCGGCAGTCGGATTACTCTTACGTCGTGGCAGAAATATTTGCCTCCGAACTGGGCTCCTATACCTATCTCTCGGG
>JAUIJG010000155.1 GCA_030431355.1 bacterium | reverse complement strand
CCTACTCTATCCTGGCTGGCGAACTGAATACCCCGCTCCAGCACTGTGGCGCCTTCCGGAGAGCCGAATAAAGGAAGGAGCAAAACGTAGACTACGTTGGTGAGAAAGTACAGAAAACAGACAAGGGCAGTACCAAGAATAAGACTCCTGGGCAGTGTTTTCTGAGGGTCCTTTACCTCCTCTCCGGCAAAGGTAACATTGTTCCAGGCATCGCTGGCAAACAGAGGTCCCACCAGGGCAAGGGATAGTGCGGCCACCAGGCCGAAGCCTGTCAAACTATTGCCACCGGCATCGACAGCGTCAAACAATCTGGTCATGTTAGGTTCAAAACCATGGTGGTAGTTGAACGCGAAAAGTCCAATCAAGATCAAAAGAAAGAGAGCAATTACTTTGGTTATGGTGAAAGTGGTCTGGATCATTTTGGCCATACCTATGCCCATGCAGTTGATCCCGGTCAAAAGAGTAATCACCGCCAATGCCACCAGTTGCTGGGTGGTGAAAGAGAAATCCATGAACCCGAAAAGTACATATCTATCAGATATAGAAGGTACAAATACTCCCAGAAACTTAGCGAATGCGACTGCCACGGCAGCGTTTGTCCCGCTCTGAATCACCATGAAAAGTGTCCATCCATATAAGAAGCCGAAGAGCTTCCCGTAAGCTTCTCGCAGAAAAACGTACTGGCCCCCGGCCTGGGGGAACATGGAGGCAAGTTCGCTGTAGCAGGTCGCACCAAGTACGGTTAAGAAGCCGGAAATCACCCAGGCAGCGAGAAACCAGAAAGGTGAACCTATGTTTCTCGCTGTCTCGGCCGAGACAAGGAATATGCCTGAACCGATCATGGAACCGACAACCACCGCGGCCGAGTCCACCAGGCCAAGGGCTCGATGAAACTGTCCGCCGGAGTCTTTTGCTGGTTCAGATGACATTGATTACTCCTTTATTAGTTTCCTCTGAATACTCTCATAATCTTCGAATCGGGCATGTACACGGCTTGTCGACAAACCTTACTCTTATGTCATCAAAACACTGCATCGATCATATATGCACTCACTATGCCTACTGGCTTGACGTGCGGAACCACAGACAATACTATCAAGCTTGGCGAATCGTTACATATCTTCGCCCTCGTTACAAGCCCCCCTGTACCAACAGTTGGATTCGCATGTCTAAAATTGCAATTATTAGTCAACCAAACGAAGGAGTCCTTATAGATGTCTCCGGATGTTCAAACCTGAAAGAGGCTCTGGAACATTTAAGTTCCACCCTGCAGGTCTCCAGTCAATTCTGGCAAGGACTAAACGTATCTATTAACTTAGGACGATTGAAGCTTGAGTCCAGTGAAGCGGCTCAAATTCTTGCCATCGCCAAAGGTGTAGGCATAACACCGTCGTCCGTATATACAAAGAATAGCGATACCAAGATCGCCCTGATAGAAAATGGTGTCAATATTGGTGAAGGCAAACCCATGTCCCTTCCTGAAATCAATATAGATATAGACAACATCAGCGAAGCCGAGGTTGAAGAGACCGGCACCGCCAAGCCCAAGTCCACCGTGGCCAAGCTGAAGCTAAGGGTGAAAGATGCTCTTGCCAGAAGAAAAAATGCCGGGGATAGCCAGGAAGAAGAGATTGAAACCACTTCCCTGGAAACTCTCCAAAATCTGGAAAAAGAAGAGAGCATTAGAGAGACCATTAGTAAGAGGATTATTCACCTCCAGAAAGAATCGGAAGGCGAATTAAATTCCGACAGAAGCGATTCGACCTCAATGTCGGTGGCTTTGACCGAAGCGGAAGAGATGGAGGACGGAGACACCACCCTCGAGATAAGAGATACCGCCGAAGTGGAGATGGAAACCGAGATTGACGCTGAAGCTGAAACCGATACCGAAACCGATACCAAAAACGGTCTCGATGAATTTGTGGAAGCCACCGAAGAGATAATCGAGTCTGAAGAATTCGATTCTGACACCGAAGCTGAATCTCCTTCTCAACCCATGGACTCAGATTCCATAGAAGAGAAAGAAGAGGAGGAAGAAGAAGAAGAGCCTACAGACCTGGAAATAGAAGAGTCTGAAGCGGAACAGGAAGATATCGCTGCCGAAGAAGAAGTCAGCTTAGAAGCCGAAGACGAGACAGAGGAGGTAGAAACCGAATCTGCTGTCACCGAAACCACCAACGTTGTGGTCAGACCTAGCGCCGGCGGCACCATGTATCTGCGTCAGACACTACGCTCCGGTCAAACCGTCAGCCACAAAGGTCATCTGATCATTATAGGTGACGTTAATCCTGGCGCTGAGGTAATGGCAGAAGGTGACATAACCATCTGGGGAAGCTTAAGAGGAATCGCCCATGCCGGCATTGGCGGCAACGTGGATTCTGAAATTCGAGCTTTGAATCTCCAGCCCATTCAAATAAGAATTGCCCATGCCATCGCCCGGGCGCCGGACAAGCCACGAATGAATTATTCATCGAGCCATGGTCCGGAAACAGCACGTATAGTCGCAGGAAAAATAAGAGTATTCAGATCGCGGCTTGAATAAGCAAGCAGATTGAATTTTGTCATCACTTCATCAGCAAGGTAAAAGGAATGAGCGGTCGAGTAATAGTTATAACTTCAGGAAAAGGCGGCGTAGGTAAAACTACTGCATCCGCCAACTTAGGGGTGGCCCTGGCCGGCACAGGAGCCAGTGTAGCCCTGGTAGACATGGATATCGGGTTGAGAAACCTGGATATTCTCATGGGTCTCGAAAACAGGGTTGTTTACAACCTGGTGGACGTGGTGGAAGAACGCTGCAAGTTAAGGCAGGCCCTTGTCAAAGACAAGCGTCACCCTAATCTCAGCCTTTTACCAGCAGCCCAGACCAGGGACAAAACAGCGGTGACCGCGGACCAGATGCGGGACCTCTGTGTAGAGTTGCGCAAACTCTTCGACTTTGTTCTCATCGACAGTCCGGCTGGAATTGAGACAGGATTTCAAAACGCCGTGGCTGGAGCAGACGAAGCTGTGGTGATAACCACCCCTGAAATGTCTGCTGTTCGTGATGCCGATAGAATTATCGGTTTGCTGGAAGCCCGCCGGGATGAGATTGAACAATACCGATTGGTTGTCAACCGTTACAGACCTAATATGGTGCAGTCCAACGACATGATGAGCGTTGATGACGTACTCGACATTCTCTCCGTGGAACTGTTGGGTATCGTGCCCGAGGACGAAGAGATTATCGTCTCCACCAACAAAGGTGAACCGGTATCCGGCACGGATAACATTCGCTCCGGTCTGGCATTCCGCAATATTGCCCGAAGACTCAGAGGGGAAGATGTTCCTCTTATGGATTTTGAAGCCCTGAATCAGACCTGGGTAAACAGGCTGGTGAAATTCTTCAGTCCATCTCAAGTTTAGGGAGGACAGAGAAGTGCAAGTCAAGACCCAAGTAATGAGTTGGTTCAACCGTTTTCGCACAACCAATGCGCGAAGCACAGCCAAGGACCGTATGAGAAACATGCTCACCCATGACCGCCTGGAGCTACCTGCCGGCAGATTGGAGTGCATGGAAGAGGAGCTAATGGCAGTGGTGTCAAGATATTTTGAACTTGACAAGACCACAACCAAGTTTGATCTGCAACAATATGATCGAAGAGCGTCTCTCGTAGCGAACTTTCCGCTAACAAGGTCTAAGTGCTGAATTCGAATTTGAATCCTGCCCTGAAAAAGTCCCCGGTGGACACTATCCAGAATCTATTTTCCCTGCTCACAGGGAAGGTAGATTTGTGGCTTCTACTGGCCTGCGGTTTCCTGGTCTACACCTCGCTGACGGTGCTCCGGTTTTCTGAACAGACCTACGGTTACTACGAGAAACAACTTGAGTTTCTGGTGGCGGGCATCCTTTTGATGATCACCTTTGCCCGCATCCCTTACCGCTTCTGGACCAAGAAGTGGGTTATCCCGATTATCTATCTTGCCAACCTCGGCCTTTTACTGGCGGTTATGATCAAAGGTCACGCGGCCCAGGGCGCCCAGCGTTGGCTCAGTCTCGGCCCCATCACCCTGCAGCCTTCAGAAGCTGCCAAGATAATCGTCATCATCACCCTGGCCGCCTGGCTCAGATACTTTCCAATAAGAAGTTTTTTCGACATTTTTAAGCTGGTGGCAATCACCGTCCCCCCGGCCTTCCTTGTATTCAAACAGCCTGACCTGGGCACATCGCTGACCTTCGCCTGCGTTTTTCTGGGGATGGCCTACTGGAGTGGTGCCACCCTGGCCGATATCATCCTTCTGACCAGTCCGGCTTTCAGTTTGATCTTGAACGCTGTAAACACCGAATGGTGGCTCTGGTTCATTGGAGCAATAGGGGTCTTCCTCTTGCTTTTCTGGCGGGTCAAAGACTGGAATTTCTTTGTCCGATTACTTCTCATTCTGGTGGTTGTCGGGGCCAATTATGGTGTGGGCGTAGCCAGGCCTCAGCTCTGGGGACATTTAAAAGAGTATCAGCAGAAACGTCTGACCAGCTTCGTCAATCCCTATGCCGATCCCAGGGGATCGGGCTATCACATACTTCAGAGTTTGATAGCCATAGGTTCGGGCGGTGTGGCCGGCACCGGCTTAGGCAAAGGCAACCAGAGCCAGGGCGCCTTCATTCCGGAGAGACATACCGACTTTATTTTTGCCGTAGTGGGCGAGGAGCTTGGCTTTAAAGTATCGGTGCTCGTGATCTGTGCCTATCTATTGATTTGTCTGAGAGCATTGATCATCGCCTTTCATTGTCGGAGAGAGCCTGAAGGTAGCGCCATGGCCATCGGTCTGATGTGTATGTTTATCTTCCACTCCTTTATCAACCTGGGAATGACCATGGGGATAATGCCGGTTACCGGCGTTCCTTTACCTTTCCTCAGCTATGGTGGTACGGCGCTGTTGGTGGATATGATCGCGCTTGGCCTTTTGCAGTCTATATACGCCTATATTCCAAAGCCGAAAAAAGACGCCTGGAACTCTAATCCATAAATTCCCACAGTGAAAGAACTGTTTGTTCCCGGAAACTTTTCCAGCTCCCAAACCTACAATTAGAATGGCAGCGCTGATATTAGCCTGCCGAAACAGTTAGCTAAAGAGATCCTCGAGGAAGAGCAACTTGCTTTTTCCGGGATCCTTGTGAATTGGTGACGGAGCAACGATGAAAACCCCAGAAACAACTATCGGTCCATGGATGCAGTATCAGAAGGAGCGCTTTCCGCTGCTTCAGTACACGCCATTGGTGGCAGCTTTTGCCGCTTCCGGCCTGGCGCTCTCCTACATGGTGAACGGCAGAGAAACGTTTCCAAACCTGAATATGTTTCTGACGGCGTTTTCAGTTGCCTTGCTAGTCTTTATGCAACTGCGCATTTCCGATGAGGTGAAAGACGCTGAATTCGACCGAATTCACCATCCGGACAGGCCGGTTCCCCGGGGGCTTATCGACCTGGATTCCTTGAAGAATCTCGGTCTTGTCATAGGATTGATTCAGCTGGTCATCGTTCTAAAAGCAGGACCGGTGCTGACCCTTCCTTTGTTCGCCATCTGGGTCTATCTCTATTTGATGCACAATGAGTTTTTTGTCGGTGAGTGGTTATCAAAACATCCTGTGCTTTATATGCTCTCCCATATGGGCATTCTCTTCTTCACGGATTTGTTTATCACCGCCTGCCACTGGATGGTACTGAATATAGAGCCGGGTCAAGCCCTCCTCTATTTCTTCGGAACCAGCTTTAAGCTAGGTATGATCATTGAAATAGGCAGAAAAATCAAGGCTCCGGAAGAAGAGATAGAAGGAGCCAAAACCTACAGCAATTGCTGGGGAGTAAAGAATGCTGTTCTAATATGGCTAACCACGGTGTTCTCCTCTCTGGTGATGGCGACAATAACGGCCGCCCAGGTAGGATTCGGCTTCCAGACAGCTTTTCTGGGCTCGCTTCTCTTTGTCTTCTGTCTCTGGGCAGGGCTCAGCTTCATCTCGAGCGGCTCGAAAAAGTGGTCCAAAAGAATCGAGTCCATATCGGGCATCTGGACCCTTGCCGTCTATCTGATGGTCGGTGTCATTCCCCTGGTCTTGAACCATATTGTCTAAGTCAAAAGAATCGGTGAGTACTATGAAAACAAGAAAAGAATTAGGCGGAAAAGCATACAACTTAAAAATTATCGGGGATTCGGGCAATCACCTGGTTCCCGCTTTCCTGGTCCTTGAACCCGATTGCCTGAACGAACTCCTGAAAGAAAGCCTGGATGAATTGATGCCTTCGGTGCCTGCCGGAGAAGCTAAAGATGGGGAGACTCTCTGCCCTGATACTCTTTGTATCGACGACCTGGACAGGGAGGCAATGCTTATCTTCCTGGGCTCCCTGGAAAATGATTCTCAATTTGTGGAAAAGTTACAGACCTATGTTCTGGAGAAGCTTGAATTGGAAGGTGTATGCGCCGAAGCATTCGCCGTGCGCTCGTCCGCTCTCGATGAAGATGGTGAGTCCAGATCCTATGCCGGTCAGCTAGAATCCTATCTTAGAGTGAAGCCTGAAGAACTTGCCATCCATGTCATCCGAGTCTGGTCTTCCAATTACAAAGATCAGGTGACAGAGTATCGAAAGATGCATGGACTTGATACCATGCAAGATCTGCCGGCGGTAATAATACAGGTGATGATCAACGCAGAGCGCTCCGGTGTCGCATTTGGTGCTGATATTCTCAGCGGCAGCCAGGATAAAATCACAATAAACTCCGTATCTGGAACTGCGGAAGATCTGGTCAATGGTACGGTAAACGGAAGCCAGTACGAACTAACCCGGGGCAAAGTAACCAGTTACGAGGAGGACGATGGCGCCCTGACAGTCTGGCAGATCAAACAGATTGAAAAAGCGGTGTTATCTCTGGGGAAATTGTTTTCCCATCCCCAGGATGTGGAATGGGCATTTGAAAACAACAGACTGTATATTGTCCAATCAAGAAACATAACTACTCTGCCAGGAGACATGGCCAACGCCAACGTAGACATATTCGACAACAGCAATATCGGTGAAAGCTATCCGGGTGTCACCACGCCCTTAACTTTCTCTTTCGCCAGACAAGCTTACGAAAACGTCTACAAACAATTTGCCTTGCTGATGGGGGTAAGACCGGAGGTCATAGAGGCGAACCGGCAAATCTTTCCCCGCATGCTGGGTTTGATAGACGGGCGAATATACTACAATTTGATCAACTGGTACAGGCTTCTCAAACTCTTTCCCGGATATGAAGTCAATCAAAGTTTCATGGAAGAGATGATGGGTCTCAAAGATGGCATAGCAGACAAGCTGCCACCGGATGAGAGGCATAAAAAAGCTGACTCTCCGATTAAATCAGCCTGGAGTTTGATTGTCTCGCTACAAGGACTTCTAATCGCTTTTGTCACTCTCAACCGCTCCACAGAAGAGTTTCAATCGAGGCTGAATAAAAGTCTTACCCGGGTCAATGAAGAAGAACTTCGGCACAAGAAAGTGGACAATGCCAGACTTGTCACCCTCTACCGAGAGCTTGAAAAAGACCTGCTTACAAAATGGGACGCGCCCATAGTAAACGATTTCTTTGCCATGATCTTCTATGGGCTCTTGAAGAAATTGTCCGAATCCTGGCTTTCAGAGCCAGGTATACACAATAAACTCCTGTGTGGAGAATCGGGCATTGTCTCAACCGAGCCGACCCGCATGCTCAAGGAGATGAATGCCCTGGTAGAAAGAGATCAAGGTCTGAAAGGCATTCTCGAAAGGTTCACTGAAAACACAGACAAGAAAACCCTGGAGCAAAGATTGAGATCTTTCCCCCAGTTTAAAAACCTCTATCTGCAATATCTAGACCGCTTCGGAAGCCGTTCTGCCGGAGAGCTAAAGCTAGAGTCGACAACTTTGAATGACAATCCGGGTCTCCTAGCAGGCTCTCTCCTTGCCATGAGGAACAGAGCCGGAGCAGGCAATGTCTCGCCCCAAACAGAAAGAGCTGCCGCGGAAAAACATATGACCGACTGCCTGGTAAAAGAACCCCTCAAACTAATTGTTTTCAAAGCGATTCTGCACCAGGCTAGAGCCCGGATAAAAGCACGCGAGAATCTACGCTTTGAAAGGACAAGACTCTTTGCCGCCGTCAGGGAAATTTTCCGGGCCCTGGGCAGGAATCTAGCCTCAGACAAAAGACTGGAGCATGCCGAAGACGTCTTCTACCTGGAGACAGAAGAGGTGCTCAGATTTGTGGAAGGTACTGCCACGATGACGAATCTGGCCGCTCTGGCGAAAATTCGCAGAGAGGAGTTCGCAAAATATCAAGATATGCCTTCCCCGCCTGACCGGGTCGAGGTAACAGGGGGGCTTCACACAGGAACAAGAAGCACCGCCGGCGCAAGAAAAGATCATGCTTATCACCAGGCAGCCAGTTGGAGAGGACGTGGTTGTTGCCCCGGAATTGTTGAAGGGGAGGTTAAGGTCATGCAGGATCCTAATAAGGAGACGATGGAAGGCTACAAAATTCTGGTGGCCGAGCGCACAGACCCGGGCTGGATCACGGCCATCTCCTCCGCCGATGGCATAGTCGTAGAATATGGCAGTCTGCTCTCCCATACGGCGATTGTCGCCCGCGAGCTTGGCATACCTACGATTGTGGCTGCAGCCGGAGTGACAAAGAGTCTGAAAACAGGGGATCGAGTTCGCCTCGATGGAGCAAGCGGTCAGGTCGACCTTCTCACAGTCCGAGAAGAACTGGCTGCCTGAGCCAAGAAGCCCCCAAAATTTAAGAGCCCAAAATGTTCCCGGGTTGACACAGTTCAAATACTGTTTGCGATCCTGCCTGTGAAGGCTGCTTTCATCGGACAATGGAAATTGACGACTAAAGCCGGGAGCACTGGGTGCAAATGCAAAAGACGAGAATTAAAAGTGAAGTTGAAAGCAGAGCTGATTTCTCTTATATTCGCTATTCCCAATGCTGGGAAGACACGGAAGTGGTTCTCAATGCCCTGGAGATAAATCCAGGAGACCGCTGTCTGTCCATAGCCTCGGCTGGAGACAACAGCTTGAGCCTTCTGGCAAAAGCTCCGGAGCAGGTGGTAGCCCTGGATTTAAACCCGGCCCAACTGGCCCTATCGGCCTTGAAGATAGCAGGTATTAAATACCTTAGAAGAGAGGAGTTGATGACTCTTCTGGGTTTTCTTCCTGCAAGCCCAGAAAAAAGACTGGCACTGTATGAGGTGCTCGAACCAGAACTTCCACCGTCAGCCCATGAGTTCTTCAGAAATAACATCACCCTGGTGGAAGATGGACTGGCCGGCGCCGGCAAATTCGAGCGCTACTTCGCCACTTTCAGAAAAAAAATACTGCCGATCATACACTCGAAAGAGACAGTAGAAGAGCTATTAATACCCAAAAGCAAAGAAGAAAGAGCCCTGTTTTATAAAAGTCGCTGGAATACTTTTGCCTGGAAGCTCATGCTCAAAGTGTTCTTCTCCAACCAGGTTATGGGGCTGCTTGGCAGAGACAGAGAGTTTTTCAAATATGTATCAAGAAGCCTGCCTGAATTTCTGGAGCGGTCTATCCACCAAGCCCTGGTTCTCAATGATCCGGTTAGCAATCCATATCTTCACTGGATTCTCCTTGGCGAGTACAGAGAAGTTCTGCCCTTCTGGCTGCAAGAAAAGAATTACAGGAAGATCAAAGAGAACATAAATAAAATTGAGTTGGTCAATACCTCCCTGGAAGACTACCTAAAAGAGAACCCGGAGTCAAAGTTTGACTGCTTCAACCTCAGCGACATTTTCGAGTACATGAGTGAGGCAGGTTACCGGAGTTTGTACGCCGCCCTGACAGAAGCTGCCAACGGTGGAGCGCGACTTGCTTATTGGAACATGCTCGTGCCGAGATCAAACAAATTGATCGATGGAGATGATTTGAAAACCACCTCCCTGACAGAAGAAGCAGAGAAGCTCTTCTTTTCAAATCAAACCTTCTTCTACACCGCCTTTTTCAAAGAGGTGAAGATCCGATGCTAAACCAATCCGCTGTATGGCTTTCTATGGTTCTGGTGATGGGCTGCTTGACCCTGGTCATTCACCTTCTCTCAGAGCTGGGTAAGATCTATGACCTCGACCGAGAACATGTTAGAAAAGCTCTGCATCTAATCATGGGAACTATCACCCTTACTTTTCCCTGGATTTTTCATAGTAGCTGGCCGGTGCTTTTGCTAAGCCTTATATCAACCGTTTTTATAACCTTCATCAAGACACGTCGAATCCAGGGCTGGAGCAAAGTAGTGGAAGCCAGCGGGAGAAAGTCCCTGGGTGAAACGTTTTTCCCTCTATCAGTCGGTCTCACATTTTTTCTATCGGGTGGAGACAAGTTTCTCTATCTCACGCCGATAGCGATTCTTACCTATGCCGACTCCGCGTCCGCTCTAATCGGCATGCACTTCGGCAAAAGAAAGTACTTTACAGTAGACGGACAGAAATCAGGAGAGGGCTCCCTGGCATTTCTCTTGATTGCCTTCCTCGCCACCCTACTACTATCCACCACTTTTGGTGGCTTCGCCACGATACATGCAGTCCTCCTCTCCCTGGTGGTGGCAATCATTGCCATGCTTTTCGAAGGTATCTCCTGGCGAGGGCTCGACAATCTCTTGATCCCCATGGGCAGTCTGCTTGCCATACACAGTCACTCGGCTCTCTCCTTCCATTCACTAGAGATCTCATTCTTCGCCCTTGCTCTCATGGCAATAGTTTTCATCGCTATGCGCAAACGCTCCACACTAACCGGTAGCGCTATCCTGGGAGTGGTGCTGTTCTCCTACTTTGCCAACCTCTACGGCGGTCCCCTCTGGACCCTCAGCCCCGTGCTTCTCTTTCTTACCTACAAGTATCTTCTACCTCGAAGATACAGGAGCCTGAGAAAGTTTCACAGCATCTATGGTGTCCTGGCGGTGGCGGTGGTGGGAATGTTCTGGCTCTTCATGGCAATCGAGAAAAGCGACCCCCGCTATCTCTTCCCCTACACCCTGGCTTTTGCTGCCCACGCTGCCATAATCGCCACAGCCCATATGCATCATCAGCCGTTCGAGACCGGCTTTATCCGCGCCCACGGCAGAACAAAAGGGAGACGAGGCAGATTGAGGCTGAGAATTCTTTCTCTTGCCGTATTCAAAGCATGGTGCCTTATGTGCATACCCTTCTTCTTTGCCAGCCAGGATCCTCTCATGATTTGGCTAAACATAGCCTTCTCTCCTATATGCATAGGTATACCGACCCTGATGTTCTACCTGAGTAATTCGGACAAAAACAAATCCCTCAGTCGAACATCAGGGTCGGTATACCTATGCATATAGGAGAGAAGGCTATG
>JAUIJG010000593.1 GCA_030431355.1 bacterium | reverse complement strand
ACCAACGAGCTTATCTTTAATATAGATAGGACTTCCGGACATGCCACGCACTACATTGTTGTCTCCCAGCGCCTCACCGGAGACTCTTATCAGGATGCTGTCCCTGCCATTCAAGACTTGCTTCATGACACCGAGGACCTTGACGTCGAAGCGTTCTACCCTGGTTCCATGAAACACCGAGAGACCATAACCGGTATCACCCTCTCTTATCTGGTCCACGGGCAGATAGTCTCCGGGCTTCAAAAATTTATGAATGTAGGCGCTCTCATAAGGATCAATATGTCCCGAGTGCTCAGCTTTCTTCTCTCCCAGAGCTGAAACCGGTGAGAGAAGAGCGAATAAAGTCAAGAGAAAAAACAGAGTTACCAACCGGAACTGTTTCACGGGACTCCTCATGTCAGGCGGAAAAACCGACCACTGATCCATCGAAATGTGCTGCTAAATTTGTTTCTAAATTTGCTGATTTGAAGCCTATAATCCTAACATAGTGGTCCATAGAGAAAGTCAGATACTGCTAAAATCTTTTATTGTCTATCTAGAGTTTCAACAGAGGCATAAATCAATTGATCAGTAAAAGTAGAAGAAGATGCTTCTTGGATATGGTCGTTACGGCAAGCCTGGGTTTGGTGCTGGCTAGCACTGCGGCGCATCCCACATTTGCCCAGAGTTATCCGGGTAGCAGCCCGGTGCCAGGCAACTCCCCGGCTCCAGGCACAAGAGCGGTGACGACCAGGACCAGCGCTCCGATACCAGGTCAGGTGGAGCTGAGAAACACAGAAGAGACGGTCACGGTCCCGGTCCCGAACATAGGGAGAAAACCATCCCAGGCGCCTGACTCCCTGTATAACCAGCTCCCCATAACCCTTGATGGTGCCACCGGCAAAATAGAAGAGTTGAATAAGATCCTGGATAGCTCAAGTGTCAGTCAGCTTGGCAAGATCAAGAACAATATCTATGCCATGTCTGAATGGCTTCAGGACGTTGCCAACGCCCACTGGAAGATGTACAAAGCCTTCGAAAAGAGCCCGGCAACAAAGTCAAAAGCTAAAACAGAAAGAGAGACAGCTCTGGCCTTCAGTCACCTGAAGAACAAAGCAAAACTTTTAAAAGCGGACCTATTCATCAAACAAAAGCGCTACCCGGAAGCCTTACAACCCCTGGTAGAGATAGTGGTAGCCGAGCCCAACACCGAAACCGGACAAGCGGCGTACAAGAGATTGACCGATATGGGCTTCTCTCCCCAGGGTGACAACCTTGAAATCGCCACCAAAGATTCTGAAAAAGAAGCTCCGGAAAAGAAATAGGTTCCAATCCCGCAGTCAATTGAAATTCTCCTGAATCCATCATCCCTGCCACGAAATAAGGGTATATAGATTTCGTTGGTTAAAATTATCTAAAACGACTACAATAGAGCCTGTAAGTCTTTCAAGGAGAAAGCCATGTTCAAGAATCTTTCAAGGGTGAGAGTAGCCGCTTACCTGGGTCTGGCAATTGCAGTAGGCTCAAGCGTGGCGGCTCTTCAAGCCCAGGCGGAACCCTTCAAGTTGGGGGTTGAGCAGAAGAATGTCTTACCTGGTCAGAATCCTTATCAGGGCGAAGCCCAGTATCCGATGCCCCAGGCCTTGGAACCTATGCAGGGCGGTGTACAGGAACAAGCGCCGATGAGAGGCGGAGTACAGGCGAGACCGGCCAGACCGATTCAAGCCGGTGTGCAAAGAAGCATTCCCCTGCCCAAGCCCTTCCTGGGCAACTGGCTTGTCACCGGTAGACGAAAAGGGTTCGAGGCGCTACCGCAATACCAGGCTGCAATTCCCCAGATTTTCAGCTCCAACACCAGAAACATATGGACAATAACCGGCAATCCTAATAGTGGCTATGCTTTTGCAAACAAGGAAGGCGCCAGAAGCCCGCTTTATGTCAACAAAGTGCAGGGCAACACCGCGTTTATTCGTTACGGACACCCCATCAAAAACACAATGGCCCAGGAAGCGATTGTGATGGAGCTCTCTCCTGACGGAAGACAATTCAAAGGTCTTGAAAGAATCACCATCGTTAAGAAAGGCGAACCGCCAAGAGCGAAAGTAACCTACGAAATAATAGGCGTCCGTCAGCGCTGAATTAAGGTCGGCAAAATCTATAACTGTTAACCGT
>JAUIJG010000154.1 GCA_030431355.1 bacterium | reverse complement strand
TGAGAGGTATGAGAGTGCCCGACTCTACCATCTCGGCACATAGCCGGTCATATTCCTCTTCGGAACCATCGCACCAGTAGATGTCATCGGGTTGACACATTTCGGCTACTTCCTGGACCCAGGCCAGGAGCTTCTTGTTCTTAACCGGATACTGCGGTGCTTTCGAAACTGTTGATGTCTGCTGCGTCATTGCTAGTCTCCTCCCCTCAATGCCAGGCATGATAGTAATACTTCCGGACTAATAAAATCTCGCCCGGAAGAAGTAATTTTTGAGTTTAATCATTAAATATGGTTTTGGCTCAGGCAGGAGCGTCCTGATACTCGACAAACTCGGCGAACTTCTTGGAAAGGTATTCTTCGTAAGTTACCGGAGGAAAAGAGGAACTCTCCTTAAACGGTTCTATGAGCGCCTTTCCTTCCGGCTCCAGAAAAAACGGCACCGAGTAGCGGGACTGAGTCGGAGCTTTGAGACGATGTACTGTGGCTTTGAATTCTCCACCGGTCCATCTCTCAAGCAAGTCTCCCACATTCATCACCAGGGCATCTTCGATTACGCTGGCATCGGTCCAGCCATACTCTTTGTTGCGTACTTGCAAACCACCATTGCCATCCTGAAGAAGGAGAGTGATGATGCCGGAGTCAGTATGACTGGGAGTGGTGAAAAAAGTACCTTGATCGAACTCCAGAGAAGATCGATCTTCGCACTTTTCAAGGGCCGGATAGTGCAAAGAGCGGAGCGTGGAAAGGGTATTTCCAAATTTTTCGGTGAAATAGCCGCCGGGAAGCTTGAAGTGATGTTCAAATGCGCTCAGAACAATGCGACCAATCTCATACATCTCCTGGAAATAACTGCGGCAAAACATACGGAAGCCCGGAGCCGGATCCGCATCAGGCCATACCGATGGTTCGTCGAATATGTAACCGGAGCCGGTCAGGACATAATCTTGAAAACCGCTCTCAAAGCCTTCTTTGTAGGAGTTGGAGCCCGGGTTCAGCGGAAAGTATCCCCGGTAGCGATTCTTATTAGCCGGCTCCGAACGGGTGGTAGCCAACAGCCTCTTCTCTTCTTCCGGCAGGTTGAAAAAGCTGTTGCTATATTCCAGCATCTTAGAGAAAAGTTCCTGCCGCTGCATGTTGGCAAGATAGGCAAAGCCCCATTCTGAACAAGCCCCGGCAAGGCAAGCAACCTCAGCATCGTAGGACTTATCGGAATTCCCCTTTGCAAGAACCTGATAATTTACCGTTGGTATATTCATGACGGTGTCATCTATCTCCCTGTGAAAGCAAAATCACTTGATTAGACCGGTCTTTCTTCGGCAGGATATGATACCAGTAATCGGATTGTAAGAGAGAAGAATTTGGACATCCATGACTCCATCGCCGACCTGATCGGCAACACCCCTATGGTAAGACTGAAGCGATTCGGCCGGTCCTTTGAGAGCAAAGGCGAACTCGTGGCCAAGTGCGAGTTTTTAAATCCCGGTGGCTCGGTAAAAGATCGCATAGCTTTCCATATGGTCAAAAAAGCAGAAGAGAAAGGTTTACTGAAACCGGGCGGCACCATAGTCGAAGCCACTGCCGGCAACACCGGCATAGGACTGGCTCTGGCTGCCGCTCTTGGTGGATACAAATTGATAGCGGTGATGTCCCAGAAAGTCAGCACAGATAAAGTCCGCATGCTGGAGAGCCTGGGAGCTGAAGCAATAGTAGTGCCCTCCGGCACCACCAGAGATCACCCGGAGCACTTTATGAACAAAGCAAAGTCCCTGGCCCAAGAGGATGGTGCCTGGCTTTGCGACCAGTTCTTCAACGAATTCAATATCGAAGCGCATTATCAAAGCACCGGTCCGGAGATTTGGAAACAGACGGAAGGACAGGTAGACGCAATAGTCGCTGGTGTCGGTACCGGTGGCACCATCACTGGAGCCGGACGTTATCTCAAAGAGAAAAAGCCATCTTTGAAAGTGATTCTTGCCGACCCGAAAGGCAGCATGTTAAAAGCCCTGGTGGAAGGAAAAGAGCCGGACAGCTCCTCCTACCTGGTGGAAGGCATAGGTCAGGATTTCGTACCCGGTAACTTCGACATAGACCTGGTGGATAAGGTGATTGAGGTGGATGACCGCAGCTCCATAGAGGCGGCGAAAGAACTATGGCAAACGGAAGCCATGTTTGTCGGCAGTTCGGCAGGATGCATCATCCACGCGGCCAGGCAGTACCTGCTCGAGCTTGAGCCAGAAAAAGAAGGTAGAACAATGGTCGTGCCCATCCTGCCTGATAACGGCAGAAGCTATATGAGCACCATCTACAACCCTGATTGGCTGGCGGAGAAACTCCAGAATTAAACTCCCATACCCCTCTTTACAAGCCCTCCCAATTGCAATTTACTGTTCATAGAACTAATGGATTGGGGTTCTATAACCTCCATATAAAGTAGAATAAGCAGTTCAACAAAATAAATTAGTACTGCTATTTGTAAGGATACGTCCATGAGTTCATCGCCGAATTCTAACGAAACTGCCAAGCCTTCGGATTTTATCCGGGACATTATCAATAAAGACCTGGATGAAGGCAAACACGACAAAGTAATCACTCGTTTCCCTCCGGAACCCAACGGCTTCCTTCATATTGGCCACGCCAAATCAATCTGCCTGAATTTCGGACTGGCAAAAGAGTATTCGCAGAGATTGCCGGGAAGCGGCACCGATTGTCACCTGCGCTTCGATGATACGGATCCGACCAAAGAAGATACCCTCTTTGAAGAGAGTATCCAGGCAGATATCAGATGGTTAGGTTTTGATTTCGACCCTGTTTATCACGCCAGCGACTATTTCGAGAAGCTCTACGAATGTGCCCAACATTTGATTGAGGCAGGGAAAGCTTATGTCTGCAGTCTCAAGGATGAAGAGATTCGTGAATACCGAGGTACGGTGAAGAGCGCCGGCAAGAACAGCCCCCACCGAGACCGCTCGGTGGAGGAAAATCTGGAACTGTTCAAAAAAATGCGCGATGGCGAATTTAAAGATGGCGAGCATGTTCTCCGGGCCAAGATAGATATGGCCAACCCGAACATGAAGATGCGGGATCCTCTGCTCTATCGTATCCGTCATGCCGAACACCATATGACCGGCAATAAGTGGTGCATTTATCCGATGTATGACTTTGCCCATCCTATCTCCGACGCCTTAGAAGGCATAACCCACAGTATTTGCACCCTGGAGTTCGAAAACAATAGAGAGCTGTACGACTGGATGATTGACAACCTGATGGAGTTCGCGAAATTCCCCAGCCGTCCAAGGCAATATGAATTTGCCAAATTGAATCTCAACTACACGGTGATGAGCAAACGCCGACTTCTCCAACTGGTGGAAGGCGGTCATGTCAAAGGATGGGATGATCCCAGACTGCCCACCCTCGCCGGTATGAGAAGAAGGGGATACACCCCGGAGAGCATCCGTGAGCTGTGCCAGGCTGTGGGTGTTGCCAAGGCAAACAGTGTTGTGGATATGGCCCAACTAGAATTTTGCATCAGAAATGATCTCAACCAAAAGGCACCCCGGGTAATGGCAGTCCTGAACCCGTTGAAGGTAGTGATTGAGAATTACCCGAAAGACAAAGTGGAAGAGTTGGAAGCATCCTACTGGCCCCATGACGTGCCCAAGGAGGGCAGTCGCAACGTGCCCTTCACCCGCGAGATCTACATAGAAAGAGACGACTTCATGCTTGACCCGCCCAAGAAGTATTTCCGTCTCTCCCCGGGCAAAGAGGTTCGCTTGAGATACTCCTATTGCGTCACCTGCACCGATGTGGTCAAGGATGATGCCGGTAATGTTCTGGAGATTCACTGCACTTACGACCCTGATACCCTGGGCAAAAACCCGGAAGGCAGAAAAGTAAAAGGCACGATTCACTGGGTATCCGCCGATCACGCCCTGGATGCAGAGGTGAGACTCTATGACAGGTTGATCTCCCAGGAGGCACCACCCACGGGGAAAGATAGTGAGTTTCTCAACGCCATCAACCCTGATGCCTTGCAAGTGCTGACCGGCTGTAAGCTGGAAAGAAGCCTGAAAGAGGCAAAACCCCAGGATCGATTCCAGTTCGAGAGACAGGGTTATTTCATCGCCGATGAGAAAGACAGCAAAGAAGGCGCGCCTGTCTTCAATAGAATTGTCACCCTCAAAGATTCCTGGGCAAGATCCCAGAAGAAGTAGCAGCGACAACGCCTCGCGAAATTCCCGGGGCGTTAGCTGCTAGAATGCGATAGCAAAATATACAGGAAGGCAGAATAGATGCAGAAAATGGCTTTCAAACAAAAGAGAATGATACCGTTAATGCTTGCCACTATATTAAGCATCAATCTCTTTTCTGCCCCGGCAATGGCTGTTCCCAAACTGTTCGATACCTCCACCGATTTCAGCTTGAAACTTTTCAAAGAAGAGTTGAAGGGGAAAGAGAACAAAAACGTCCTGGTCTCCCCCTTGAGCGTCTACATGGCGTTGTCCATGACCGCTTCCGGAGCCCGGGGGAAAACAAAGAAAGCGATGCTCTCCACCCTGGGCATCGTATCCGATGACCTGGACAGCGTGGGCGCCAGAAATCTGGAGATGCTCGATCGCCTCAGAAACAGCGGTAGCAAAGGCGGAGTACGTCTGGATATTGCAAACGCTCTATTCGCCAGAAAAGGATTCGATTTTTCTAAACAGTTTTTGAAATCGAACCGGGAGTTCTACAACGCCAAGATACAAGCCCTGGACTTTGGCGATTCAAATTCGGTCAAGGAGATAAATTCCTGGGTGTCGGAAAATACCCAGGGAAAAATCCCCAAGATAATCGAAAAAATCTCAGCCGACCATGTTCTTTTTCTGATCAATGCGGTCTACTTCAAAGGAGATTGGTCCAAGCCCTTTGAGAAAAGCAAAACAAAAGAAGAAGCTTTCCATCTTGCAAACGGGAAGACACAACCCGTTTTCATGATGCATACCTTGCGAAAGGTCCCCTATCTAAAAGGTGAAAATTTCCAGGCTATTGGTCTCGCCTATGGTGACAAGAAAACAAGCGCCTATATTTTCCTGCCCGACAAAAACACAGATTTGAAAAAGTTCGCAGATTCCATCTCCGATAAGAACTGGAAGCTCTGGCTCGGCTCAATGCAGCATCGCAAAGGCAACATTGCCTTACCCCGATTTAAAATGAACTACTCTAAGAAGCTGAAAGAGAGCCTTTCTGATCTTGGCATGAAGGTCGCTTTTGACGCTCAGAAAGCCAACTTCAAGGGCATGCTTCCCGAAAACTCCAGAGAACAGTTGTTTATCAACCAGGTCTTGCACAAGACTTTCATGGAGGTGAACGAAGAGGGCACCGTAGCAGCCGCTGTGACCTCGGTGGGTATGTTCAGAGCCATGGCCAGGGTCGAAGACCCGCCATTTAATATGGTGGTGGACAGACCCTTTGTCATCGCCCTGGTGGACAGAGAAACTTCGGCGATTCTCTTTATCGGAGCAGTGTTCAAACCGGAACGCTGAAATATCCGACTCCTGACCACTCTTCACTAGCCCCAATTGCTTTACATTGTTCCCGGTTTCAGAAGCAATTTCCGAAGCCGGTAAGACTGAGCCAGAAAGCGATACGAGCGTTAAAGCGCTGGTTAATTCCAGGCTCTTATTAAGATTGTCAAGAAATGATACCGGAAAAGTTTGTGCTCTTAACCAAAACTGCCCTAATATACAGCCTCTCGGTCCTTTTACCGAAGGATCAGATAGGAACCAAACTGTAGACCCACAGGAACCAGGGAGACCGTCATGAACGCAGCAACCAATACCAGGACCAGAGGTCTTGTCCAAATCACCAGAGTACAAAGTAAAGTTTGGAGTTGCTCCGTTGTCATCTACGGAGAAGACACAAAACTCGCCCCGGTTGAACTGAGCACCAGAGAAGTAATCAAATTGCTTCGCACCCTGGGCGCTCCTGCTCCAGTATCGAAGAAAGAGAGCCATATTGTCGAATTCTACAACACCCCTAAATGGGTGGAGTTGAAAGAGCTTGGTTTCTTCGTCGTCAGCTAAACAGCTTTCAAATCTTTCCGGACGATCTAAGACAGATGGGCAGCTCCGCCCATCTGTTTTTTTTAGCCGATAAAAGATGCTAGATTTGTATTTGACTGAGACGTCTCCAAAAGACAAAGAAAACCGGCTAAGAACAGATTCGAGCTATGACCACATCTAAAAAAGGCATCAAACGTCATCCCTGCCTCAGACCTCTTTCCAGGGATCACCTCATCGCCCTCATGGGCGCCCAGCGCCTTATGAAAGCAAGCAAGGCCGAAATCGAGTTGGAGGTAGGTCTTTCATTTTTCGAAACAGTCTGGACAAATGAGATAAGTCAGCATCTCCTTGATGAAGAGCGGATTTTACCCGAATTCATCAAATCAAAAGAAGACAGAGAGAAACTGTTTGCGGATCACCTGAAGCTGAGAGAATTTCAGAAGAGACTGGCGCAAAGAGATGAGATTGCAGAAGAATCACAAAAAGAGCTAGCCGGTGAAGCAGGTCAGTTTCTCGATGATCACGTCCGCTGGGAAGAAAGGTATCTATTTCCGAGCATCGAAAACACCAATTCCGGAGAGGAGATTGAGAAGCTCCTGGCGCTCACCGAAGCTGTGGAAAAGCAGCGGCAGAGAAGCAAAGCCTGTGAGCCGAGGAAACGAACGAAGAAGTACAAAGGACCACAATAAGCCTTTTACTTTTGCTCCTTGATCAGATCGTGTATGTACATCTTGAGATTGAAGCTGCGAGGAAATGCGCTAATCTGCTCTTCCATAGCTCCATCCTTACCTTTATCAAACCTGAACGCATGAAGATCAACCTCGGTTTTATGATCTTCGAGGCTCACTTTGAAGAGTTCATTCAAGCGCTCCAGTTCAGCATTTCCTTTGGCGGAAGCAGGATCAAATCCTCCTCGGGGGATCTCCATGAACACGGCATCGTCTTTCAGGTCCTGTTGAATACCCTCATCCAGCTCCTGGGTAGAACAGCTATTATCATCGCAGACAGCCGTGTCGGCATGAACTACCAGGGGCAGTCCCTTCTCCCTGGCCATGGCGATCACCGCCTTAGCTTCCTCGGCAGTATTCACTTTCTGTATATTTTCAGACTTAGCTTCAGTTTGCTCCTCGGTCTCTTCGACTTCTTTCACCTCAGGAATCGGCTTACCTTCCAGCAAGGCTCGCACCGCGGCTTCATGCTGGGGCGAGGAGAGATCAACACCGCTCTGTTTGATAAAGTCGATGGCCGCATCGGTGTCTTTTGGAGAGGAACTTTCATCCGGCTTGAACTTCATGCTTCCGCCTTTGAGAGCCTCTGCGTCAAAGGCATTGAAAAAGTCCCCGGAACTATTGCCTGCACCTTCAGCCCGGGAGATAGCACTACCCAGAGCCTGGAAGTGACTGGACTCAAGTCCGCGGCTACGAAGGTCCCTGGCCTCTTTGGCATCAACGTTGGCAGCCACGGCTAGACCGTTGTCGTTTAAGTACTTAAATGCTTTGGCGACGTTCTCGTCGGCACCACCTTCAGTGACATGGGTGAGAAGAGGAAGACCGGATTCTTGAGCCTTCTGAACCGCATCTTTGATGGAGTTTGCATCAAAGGTAGAGTCTACTTTTTTCTGCTTCGGCTCTGGTCTTCTGTCGCCCTCAGGCTTACTATCCGAGCCGGTAACCTTTTCAAAGGCTTGGTTCATATGGGAATTCATGGTTCCCTTACCCCAGCCTGCCACGGTGGCGTCGGCTATCGGTCGACTTACATCATTCGGGTTATAGACTGCCACGTTAGGAATACGGTCTGCATCACCCATAAATTCTCTAAGCATGCGGCCGGTTTCGCCGCCCTGGGAAGCAAGACGATTGGCGTTATCCGCGTCCAGCTTGATCATCACAGCCGGTGTCTCGGCCATGCTCTCCATATCATGGGCGATCTCATTGAATTTGGCCCCTGCAGACGGACAGGCTGGACACCAGGTTGCTCCGGTGTACACTGCCACAGGCAGATTATGCTTCTTAGCCAGGTCAATCGCTTCCTGGACCTGGGACTCGTCAAATTTGAGCCTGTCGAGTTTCACTTTCTCAGGCGCCGCTTCAGGCTGCTTGTCGCCCTCTCCTTCGCCCTCGCCCTTTCTTTCAGGGGTCTTCTCCGGAACAGTGACTTCAGGAGACGGCTTACCAGTGTCGGCGTCACCGCCTTTGGTATCAGACTCTTCTCCCACCGGTTTGGCGCCTTTCACCACTTCCTTGGCGGCATCCTCCACGGTAAAGGGATTTGTCACCTCCAGGCTGTCGCCTTCAGGCTCAGACTTTGCCTTCAAAGGCTCAAAATTGTAGCCTTGAATTTGACTATCAAAAATATCGTTCAGCTCGGCTTGGAAATTAGAATCGGCCGAAGAATCCTTTACTTGAGGCTTATCAGCCTCAGCGTTTTGCTCTAGGGGCATAGACAAAAGACTCCGTAATCAAATGGGACCCGGCAGTTCAAGAAGCCGAGCAGGGATTGGTAAGGACGTGACCATTATTAAACAGTTAATTTGTGACCAAAATGTTCCCGTCCACGGATCCAGGCAGAATTTAGAAGGAGCGCAAAAGGCTCCGATCAGAAAGCCAGTCAATGGTTACAGCCGCGGTCCAGGACTGTTTGAGAGATCCCAGCGGCTCCCCGGTTTCCAGACTGAAGTATTCTCCAAACTGCGCCTGTTCCTGGCTAAGCATGGCTAGATTGGCCTTCTTAAGAGTCTCGGAATCTTCAGTGAAACCTTGATAGGCCAGAGCATAGGAGAATAACCAGTTAAGTACCGGCCAACTCGGTCCTCTCCAGTAACTGCGGGTCTTGAAACCGACAGTATCAGGAGTAGTACTGGGCACCACCGGAAAGCGCAGACTCCCATGACCACAAAACTGTTTTGAGAAAGCAAGATCTCTCATGGCGGATTTCATACTAGAGTCCAAATCTCCAAGAAGAATGCCGGCCAGATTGGCGCAGGTGCTTACTTTTATTTTCTCTCCGGCTCTTCTCATATCCAGATCGTAGACCATGGCTGAATCAGGCTCCAGGCACTTCTCCAGAACTCCACTTCTTGATCGGTCAGCCAGGGCAGAAAGAAAATCCAATTCAGACTGCTCTCTGCCAAGCGCCCTTCCCAACTTAACAAGAGCATGGTTGCTCAAGTTAAAAATAGCGCTCATCAAAACATCCTTGACCACAAAAGGATAAGAGCGATGGATCTGAATATCATCGTAAGCGTAACGCTTCAAAAGCTCCACCAGCCACATGTACTTCCTGTACTCTTCATCGGTGGGTCGCTCGGCGCTGTCTTTGACATGTTTAGTATCACGCCGTTGAAATTCTGGCATGGTGCCAGTCTCTATTCCCGCCAAGACACTATCCCAGCGAGGAGAATTGTCCAGGCCGCTCTCCCAGGGATGATAGACCGATATCAATCCAATACCTTCGGGATCTCGACTGGTTGAGAGATAACGATGCCAGCTCAAAAGCTTGTCAAAAAGGCCATTCAAAGGTTCTCTGAACTGTTCGGCAGAACCCTCCATCGACGCAACCCGCCAGACATTATGAGCAGCCAGTCCGTGTACCGGAGGCTGGATCAACCCACTGGTCAAAGGTGCCACCGGCGGCATCTGTGAGACCCCCTTACAGTTCCAGTATTCAGGACCGGGGAAATAGTCTCCGGAGTTAGGATTGAACAGGATATGAGGCACTCTGCCGTCTGCCCACTGGCCCTTGAACAGGGTAACAAGCTCAGCCAGAGCCTTTTCCAGCTCCAGGTAAGAGAGCCCGATCGAAATAAAAGCGCTATCCCAACTCCACTGATGCGGATATAGATGGGGAGCGGGTTTGGTGAATCCGTCCTCGTGATTTTCAGCTAGAACGCTGGCGGCACTTTCTCTCAGCTCTTTACGCGTGAGATCTCGGCGAAGTTCTTGTTTTGGATTATCCACCTGATTAATTCCAGAATAGCGGTCTGGTTAATTTATCACAAATTCAATCCGAATTCACGAGCTGGCGAGCCTGACAGCATCATCATAAGCACCATCTGCAACACCACTATAACCAGGCTCTATCTCCAACCACCATTGCTGTATCTTATAAGACCATTCTTCTCGATTCCTAAAACCAGAGAAGTGGTGGTCATATTCATGCCATTTACAAGGCGCTTCCCTCTGTTTTCGTCCGCGGTAGCAAACTCGGCAAAGCGCTCTCTCTGCTTGATACTTTCATCCAGGTTTTCTCTTACATGTCCTTGAAGCTGCCTGGCTTCCTCCAGATTAGGATTGCCGGCGGTCTCGTGAAGAGTCTTGCAAGCCGCGTGCAGACGAGGGTATTGAGACATTTCTGCCTCCATCTCTTCTGTTATCTCCGCATTCGGATCAAGATACTTTTCTGCGGTTCGCATTATTTTGCCGGACTCCAAACTGGGCATCAAACTCAGCTCTTCTCTAGCTGCGGCAAAAGCATTGTCATGGCGGTCCACCAGACGGTGTCCATCTATCTCAGTCAACCTCTTATACTGTTCTTGCCAGGCTTCATCGGCTTCTCTAATAGGTTTGATGAGAGCGGAGGGTCCGGAGTCTCCAGCCCTGATAATTTCGCCCAGGGGACCATCTTTGTCCAGCTCCGTAAATCTAAGCCTCTTATCGGAGGTGGAGTCTCCTGTGTTATCGGAACTATCTCCCCCCTCGCCTTTTACAGCACCAGCTGCCTCGGCAAGCTCAATCTTTTGGTTGGTTCCGGAGCTAGAAGGCGGCTGCGAGAATTCCAGGCTGAAACTTGTCAGCGCCGCGGAGGCATTGTCACCCTTCGTATCCGTAACAGGCTCAAGGTTTTCAAAATTCATAGTATTTTTTCCAAACAGGCGAGTGTCTAGAGAATAGCCCCGGATAAACCTGGTGTCAGTGGGGAAATTACGAAGACGGAAAGCTCCACTCTGTTTCCAGACTAAGTCCTGATTAAGCCCTGAGAGACACTGGATACCCTATGGGGTGTTGAATATAGCCTTGTTATACTCGTCTGCTCCAAGAATATGCAGAGACACATAGGGTTCATCACCTTCAACCCAACCATCATGGGGGACTTTCGGAATATAAAAAACCATCCCCTCTGACATCACGAAGGTGGTGCCGTCTTCCATCAATATGGTCGCACGTCCTGAGATTACGGTCCCTAAATGCTCCACCATGCAGAACTTGCGAACTCCCACGCCCACGTGGGTGGACCATTTCCATCCTGGCTCATAGGTGCCGAGACCCAGGGTCAAATTGGGCATATGTACCAGTTCGAACTTGCCTTTCTCGAAATGTTTAACCTCATCAGGCTTATCGAATAGTTTTAAAATTACCTGGTCGTTCATTAGATGCCCCATGCACAATCTCTGAATAATCTTACCAGAATTGCAAACCGGCAAAATTACCGGAAGTACTCACTCTGTAAGCATAGCCAGGAAAGTGCGCATCCACACGGGATGGGCCGGCCAGGCGACCGCCGTTACCAGATTGCCCTGGCGGTGGACATAGGCAGGATCGTCATTTTCAAGGA
>JAUIJG010000592.1 GCA_030431355.1 bacterium | reverse complement strand
CCGAATCAGTGAAGTCGATGAGAGTGATTATGGAAGATTTTGTCCGTCAGACTGGTGGACGTTCTCAGTGAGTGATGTGCTTTAAAACATTAAGTAACTATATGCGGTGCTTCTCTTTCTCTCTCTTCCTTGCTTTTCGGAAAAGGCGATATGTAGCTTTTTGCCTTTGAATCTTGTTCTGTTCAGGCGTTCCATGGCTGTTTGCGCTTCTTCGTAGGAATTCATTTCCACAAAACCGAACCCTCTGGGTTGTCCCGATCTTTGATCCGTCGGAATGCTTGTATACTTGACAGTACCATGGGCTGCGAATAACTTGCTTAAATCACCTTCCGAGCAATTTCTGGGAATGTTTTGAATAAATAACTTCGTTTCCATATAATTTCCTTTGTATGAACGCAAAAATTGATCGGTGTTACCGGTCTGATTTCACGTTGAATTCGAGTTTTAGCGACATAAAGCACGTTGTGCTTACTGTTCTCTTTTCTGTTTAAATCTTAAAACAATGATTGTGGTGGATATTCTTTGAAGAACCTGCTCAAGGAAAGCTCTTAAGGTGCTTAGCCTAACGCTTCTCCCGGGGTTCCGGATTATCCTGGACGGTTCTTGTGGTTGACTCAACCTCGACCGCCTTTCAAGCATTGTGACATATTTATTCCCAGGTTGCAATTTATTTAGCGCTTCCAAGTGCTTTTTTATGATCCGATAACTATTGTTTTTTCTATCAATCGCTCTTTTTTAAGCCGAAGAAGATAGAGCTGAGGGTGCCTTCTCCCAGTTTTCTATCGAGACCTCGCACAGTGAAAAGTACGAAGAAGACAAACATGGTGCCCACATAGTGGGTAAATGTGAGAACGCTGGCATGAAAGCCTGGTATGTCATGACCGGAAGCAAAAATCAGCTCTTCTAGAAATTTGAATACTGCCACCATGATGGTGAGAAGGGATGATCTGTAGAGGACGGACCAGATCAGGGGGCGATCATCGAAAATTTCGAAGAACTTGATCCTCTGCGAAAATGTGGCAATCTTTCCCATGATCAGGGCGGCGGTGAGGGCTAGAATATAGCCGTGCTTGAACTGATTGATGCCGAACTGGAGGAGCACCAGAGAACGATAGGTCTCCAGAACCGAAAGGCATATGGCCAGGTAGACAAAGTTCTCCAGAAAGCGTCGGACCTCTTCGGCGAGGGTCTCTCTGGTCTGGTGAATAGTCTTTTCTAGTTTTTGTTTTGTATCTGATTGATCAGTCATTACTAACCTGTTTGTTCTGCCCTGTTCTGTTTCGCTTCCACTTCCCTGACAAAGTCTTTCCACATGTGGAAAGAGATTACGGATAGCAGCGCTCCCGCGTTCATGAGAACAAAAGTGGCGGAGTTAACCAGTACTCGGTGTCCCACTTTTGGAATAATCAAGCTGTGATCCAGGTTAGCCAGGGCTCCGATAAATAGTGCTAAAGATAGTACCGTGAAGTAGATGCGGTACTTCTCTTTCAGCTGTTTGCCGCCGAAGCAGAAGTATGTAAGAACAAGAGTCATCAGCATCTGCATATAAAAGAAGAAAGGCACGGTAACCGCAAAGTTAACATCGGAAAATAAATCCGGCTGATATTTTGTTCCGGCGACAAAGGCGGTAAATATGAAAATTGATAGATAGATCGGCTTCATAACCAGGGCGAAACGCTCCAGGACGCCGGATTCTGTGCCTGAATCAATGCCGGAATCTTCTTTTCTTCGCTCCACCACTTTCTTATTCAGCTTTGTGATCGACAACATGGTGAATATGGCGCTGGCGTTTATTGCCGAGAGAGTGATGAGATCCACTACCAGAGCTGATGATTCGCTCATCGAAATGCCCTGGTTGAAGAGGTTGGCGATGATGCCGTAAACGCAAGTGAGGGCGAAGATAGAAAAAATGGCTTTGAGCCTGTCCGACCGTGGCAGTCCGTTGTAGAAAAACTCGGACAGGATAAGGGTGATGGCTCCCTGTAAGAGGATGAAAACAGGAGTGTCGAGGATGTAATTGCTGGTGAAATAAGAAGGTAGAAGAACACAACAAAGGATGCCGCCCAGCACTATCAGGGCTGCGCCCCGGCTGAATTTCCAATTGATGGTCAGGATCTGCTTATCGGTGGTCATGGCAATTTCTTAACGGCAAAATCAATATACCCTA
>JAUIJG010000591.1 GCA_030431355.1 bacterium | reverse complement strand
CGTCTCTGATCTAGCCGCTTTAGAAGAAGCTTTTCGAGGATGCGACGCGGTGGTGCATTCTGCCGGCTCTGTGGATCCTTACGGAGCAAGAGAAGAGATCTTTTCCATTAATCATGGTGGTACCAAGAATGCTCTTGCCGCTGCTTCCACCGCCGGGGTAAAACACTTCATTCAGATCAGCAGTCTTTCTGTTATTACCGGTCAGGGAGACCAGTACAATGTGGATGAGAGTACTCCCTTGAAGCCCTGCGGAGAATCTTACGCCGACTCGAAGGTGGAAGCCGAGCGTGAGGTGATGAACAATGCTCCGGCCGGCCTGGAGGTGACCTCGCTCAGACCAGGGTTTATTTATGGTCCGGGGGAACGTGCCTGGATGCCCAGAGTTATTAACTCAATAGCTACCGGCAAGGCGATGCTCATTGATGGTGGCAAGAAGGATACAAATGTCATCTATGTTGAAAATCTCAGCCGTGCTGTGGAAAAAGCAATCTTGAATCCAGTTGCTTACGGACAGGCGTATAATTTGACCGATGGTGAGAAGATCTCGAAGAAGCGTCTTTTTGATGCCATCGCCGATGGTATGGGATTGCCACGAGTAACCAGGGTTGTTCCGGCATTTATAGCCCGGGCTGCTTGTGAGACTGTCTCTTCCATTGCGCCGTATCTTTCGGCTGATAAGCAACGCTCCCTTTCTCGTTTTTCCCGGGCTGCTTTTCGTCTGGCCGGAGTGAATCAAGGATTTTCAATCGGCAAAGCGGAAAAAGAACTGGGTTACACAAATCGGATAGGATTTGATCAGGGTATGAAACGCACCCTGGATTCATTCAAAAATGCTGAAAGATCCGAGGCAGGAAGCCTCGAGACTGCGGGGCGGCAATAGGAGCGATTCTAATGGCTAACAATGGAGCAAGGCGGGCTGTCGATATAAAAGGAAACGGATCTGGGCTCAAGTCTAGACCGGGTCCCGGAGAGCGCGGCTCCGGCGCCAGGGGGTTGAGAGTCTGTGATAGGTCCAGGGACTTTGTCGTGGACTACATGAATCGTCATGCCCATCCCGTCAATGCCGCTCTGCATGTGGTTGGAGTTCCTGCCGCATTTACGGGCTTCTACTATCTGTTCAGCGGCAAAAATGTGAGCAAAGGCGGTCTTTTGATCTTCTTTGGATATCTGCTTCAGTATCTAGGGCACAGAGCTCA
The DNA here is from genome assembly GCA_030431355.1 of bacterium. Next base: position 975 of record JAUIJG010000591.1, on the reverse strand, counting down.
GGGCAATGAGATCGGTGAAGTAACCCTCGCCAAGTCTATTTATAAAAGGTTTTCTAGTTCACGACTTGATTAAATGACTGACAATTCTTCGAAAGATTCGACTAATAAGCCTCTGATTTTGGTTGATGGTGCCACCGGCTACCTGGGTAATCATTTGATTGCTAAGTTGGTGCAGGCCGGATATGGAGTCAGGTGTCTGGTGCATTCAGGCTCCAGGGAAGCTGATCTTGAATTCTTAAGAAGTCTGACAAGTGACATTGTTCAAGCCGATTTTTCCGAGACCGGCAGAGGAATAAGTTCACAGGTTTTCGACTCTGTCTATTGCCTGGTACATTTAATCGGTTCAATCGCGCCTAAGAAAGGAGAAACCCTGGTTCAACTCCACGCGGAGATTACTGCCAAACTTGTTGAGCCTGCCGGCAAAGCAAATTTGCCTCGCATTGTCCATGTAACCGCCCTTGGTGCCCGCCCCGACGCACCTTCTCAATACCACCGTAGCAAGTGGCAAGCTGAGGAGGTCGTGCGAAATAGTGGTATCGCTCATACCATCTTGAGACCCTCCCTCATAATGGGAAGAACCTGTGGCTCTAGAGACAGTAAGCTTGTCAGAAAATTGTTTGAGTTTATCAATAAAAAGCCCTATGTCCCCCTGGTCAATGGCGGCAAAAACAGATTGCAGCCGATCTTTGTCGATGATGTGGCCGACGCGATTGTCGCTTCTATCGAGAGTGATTCTGTCGACAACGTCATAGAATTAGGGGGCAGTCAGGTGCTTGAAATGAGAGAGCTTGTGGCCAGGTTAGCGAATCGTAGCAATAAGAAAGCGAAGATACTTCCCTTACCACCAGCCTTTGCCCGGGGTATCGCCTCGGTGATGGAGAAAGTTCAGGATGTTCCTGTTTTAAGTGCCGATCAAGTGGTGTTATCATTGTCAGACAATGTATGTCAGACCAATGGTTTTGAAGCGCTTGTGGG
>JAUIJG010000590.1 GCA_030431355.1 bacterium | reverse complement strand
GTCCATATTTACGGGTTGCTTTCTTCCAACTCTTCAAGGTATTGAGACAGTTTGCTGTGTCTCCTTTGAGTCTATATATGTCCGCCTGTATGAGACTAACCGGAGGATACTCCTTGATCGACTGAGCATGGGCTGCTGTTTTCAGGGATTGGTCCAGGTCTCCGGCCAGATAGTAGACCCTGGTCATACCTTCCTGGGCGGACTGCAAACCGGGTTCAAGTTCCTGGGCCCGGGAGAAATTTTCGATTGCATCTTCCAGTTTTCCTGCCCGCATCTGGGCGTATCCGATGCAGACATGAACCGGTGCCTGTCTTTTCATCTTCGGCGCCAATTTCTGGAAAATGGAGATCGCTCTATCATAGTTTCCTGATAAGTACTGGGCCAGACCGGTGGCTAAAAGAATCTCGAATTCGTCGGGATCCAGTTTGTTGGCTTTTTGAAGCATCGGCAGGGCCTTTTCGTATCGACCGTCAATAGACAATGCGATGCCGAGAAGATAGTGGGGGAGAGGATCGGTTGGATCCTGGACTATTGCCCTTTCGAGAAGCTGAATCGCTTCTTTCAGGTCTGATTGATGACCACTTCTTTTCTTCTTTCCGGCGTAGATGTTTTTAAGATGATTGAGCGCGCTGGAAGAAAGATTCTGGGAACGCTTCCTCGCTTCGGTATCCCAGTACTCCGTCTGTCCGGAGATCGGACCGGTGGATATTCCGGTCAACATTGCGGCAAGGCAAGCAAAACCAACACATCTTTTCAGTACTGAATTCGATACTGACATCGGTCCTCGTTCTTTAGATATCTGCATTCTCTGGCATGATAACAGTTTGTCCCGGGAAAATCTAAAAGACGAATTCCAGGGATTTTATGTATGTTTCGGGAGTGGGGAATTCGTGTCCCAGATCTATGTCAACAATCTGACATTCGTTGCCGTGTTTTTGCAACTCTTCAAAGACTTTCTTTTGTAGCGCTGGCGGCACTGTGGTATCAGACTTCGCGGATACAATTGAGAATTTGATCCCTTTCGGCAACTGCTCTATGTTCGCAAGTAGGCTGGCATGGTCATAGCTCTTCGGGCTTGTCTCCGGGGGACCCCCCATGGCATCTGCGATTCCGAGTTTGATTACCGGTATTTTTGTGATCTTATACAATTCCCTCAAGTCTCCGGAGCCCTCAACGCTAACTACTCCGGTAATCTTTTTCTTTATCTGCTCGGGGGCCACAGCGGCATAATTCAAGGCTACGCATCCGCCCATACTGGTTCCTATCAAAATGATTTTGTTTATCGGGTAAGCTTGACTGACTTCCAAAATATTCTGACTAATGTCGGCGAGGGCCTTGTCATTACCCCAGGCGTTCTTCTGTCTGTAATTCAACGAAATCAAGACTGAGTCAGGGTATTTTGCCTTTATGGCAGGACCGATAGGCTCTTTGTTTGCCACTACATAGGGTTCTAAGTAATTGGAACCCATTCCATGCAGGTATACTATTAGGGTGTATAAGTTGTCTTTCGCCGGTGTCATCGGTGGTACTAGCAGATAGCTATCGAGTTTTCCGTCGGCGTGACTGGCGAAATCCCTTCTATAGAAAATCTCTTTCTCGTCGATGGCGCCGATCTTCTTTGCCGTCAGCATCGATGTGAGTTTGCTGGCAATTTGATCTCTAGTTAGCTCAGCCCCTTTTTTCTGTCGGTTGGCCTTGTTAAGCGATACGCTCAGGATGACGATCGTGACTATTGCCGCGATGATAAGAGTGATTGAGATGAATAGTAGCAGTTTGGTTTTCATTATCAGTCGAAGCAGGGATGGGATTCTGGTAAGTCCGTTGTTGCCGGATGTATAAATTAGAGTGATATGGAAATGTGGTAGATCAAGATTAGCTTCAAAGCGGGTGAGCTTTCTCTTTATGAGACCAATTTCTTCAAAATCTATACCACCGACACTGTTGGTTCTCTATCTTCTCAGCATATTGCCTCTGGGCTTGTTTACCTGCGCAATTCCTGCTTCAGGGCAAGCTGGAGCAAGGGTGGAAGAAGCCAGGCAGCTTAACAGGAAAGCCATCGAATTACAGTCGAAAGGGGACCTCAATGGAGCCCTGAAGCTATACCGTCAGGCCATAGCGCTAAATCCTAAGGGTGGTGCATACCATAACAATCTGGCTGTGCTTCTCAAAGA
>JAUIJG010000589.1 GCA_030431355.1 bacterium | reverse complement strand
CGCCACCTATCTAATCGCCTTGATGAACGGAGTTCTGACGGCGATGGTGCTGGGGGGACTCTTCGGAAAGCCGGGCAGGAAGAGCTTTTGTGTCGCCCTGGGTGGCGCTGTTGTGACCGTACTGGTATCACTTGCCACCTCCAGCATATTGTGGGGGATGGGAACCGGATTGCCGGCGCTTGCTTCTCCTTTCCTTATTGTTAGCTATATGGCGCTGATTGTCTTTAATGGGGATAGAGGATCTCACTGGTCTGACTTCTGGCTCTTCAATCCTTCTTTGCCGGAGAGAAGTCTTGAGCGCATTCGACTGGCGAAGGTGCGTGGGGTCACCGAAGAGAGCCTTGCTCTATTGCCTCCTGTAACAGGGCTCTGGAATGTCTATCAAGGGTTTTACGGGAAGTACACTCACCAGGTTCCCTGGCAATTTTCTCTGGACTTATTCAAAACCGTGGATGGTATCAGTCATAGAAACTCGGGGAAAGAGCTGGAAGATTACTATTGCTTTGCCGCTTCGGTGGTCTCTCCTGCCTATGGCATAGTTGTCGATTTGGAGACGACGATAAACGATAATCCCCCTGCTTCCGTGGACAACATAAATGTCTGGGGCAATTACTTGTTGATTCAACTGGACTATGGAGGTTTTTTGAAACTTGCCCACTTGAAAAAGGGAAGTATCAAGGTAGAGCGTGGTAGTCGGGTGATCCCCGGTCAAATGATCGCCCAGTGTGGTAATTCGGGACGTTCCCCCCAGCCGCATTTGCATATGCATGTCCAGGATAGCCCGGACGTGGCCAATATTCAGATTCGTACCCGTCCTTTCCACCTGACATCGGTGGTGGTTCAAGGGGCGAGTGGAGCGCAAGTGTTTCAACTGTTCAAGAGACCGGAAGAGGGTGAAAGTTTCGCATCCGTTCAGATCAATCCCGCTCTCAGGAAAGTGCTTGATTTGACCGTGGGGACCCGGCTGGATTTTGATCTGGTGGACGGTATCGGCAGATCAGTTAGAAGGCGGCTCAGTGTGGAGCTGGATATAAACGGACAGTTTTATCTGGTCAGTGATAGTGGTGCCAGGGTGGCTTTCGTCAGAACTGAGCATCTGCTGGCTTTCTTCGATCGAAGCGGACCCGAGGACAAGTTTTTGGATGGCTTTATTCTTGCTTATTCCGTTACGCCTTTCTTAGATGGTCGTCTGAACTGGGAAGATGCCCCATCGGAGAAGCTTATATCCGGGATTCTTCATCTGCGGGATTTCCGATTCAAGTTTTCCCGGGGGGCAATTAAAAGCTCTTATCGGAGGAAGTGGGACTCAGCGCAGAAGTGTTGGATTCAAAGAGCGGTCCATAGATCAACCCGTGTTTCCGTGGTTACCGAGGCGTTTATCTGCGAGAGTAGAGGGTTTGGCGGTTTTTGCCTGGAGGTTGAAGGGAGAATACAGCTCATGGCAACCCTTGCCGGAAAAGGCATGCGGTCGGATAATGGCGTAGCCGAATGGTATCGAGATTCAGTATCAGTCTAGATGATTAAATTCACTATCTTCCACAAGCTTTTTTTCTCTCTCCTTGTAGCCTGTCTTCTCATTGCGGCGGCAACTATCTATGGCGCCTCCGCTCTCATTGATTTTGGCTTTCGTAATTACAGCGAGCGGGCGGAGCTGAGTATGCTAAAGCCGGCCTTCATCTATATTGAAGAAGAATATGGTCGCACCGGTGGTCTCGAATTCCTGGTAGGAAATCCTCGCCGTGCCCACCATGAGTTGCTTTTAGCCCTGGGGCGGCATAGAGAAAACGCTCCTCCTCCCGAACGCCTCCATCCCAGAGGCGAGCCGCTCCATCCTCCCCCGGGTGAACATGGACATGAACATGAACTTCCCGGGCGATTCGCAGGAGAGATGCCACCAAGGGTCTCAATGCTGGAGGCTGAATTGGTGGAGCGACTTTGTGTTTTCGACCTTAAGGATAATCAGCTGTTGGGGCGAGATTCCATGAATCTTTCCGGCGCCAGGAAAACTCTCCACTGGCAAGGAAAAGAGATCTGTTATGTTCGTTTGAGAGTGCATCCGGGGGAATCGGAGCTTTATAAGCCGGAATTTCAAAAGAAGTTGATTCTGTATGGCGGAGTTGTTTTTGCCATCGCTATATTTGTCTCCATAGGCGGTGCTGTATTCCTGTCCCGTC
>JAUIJG010000153.1 GCA_030431355.1 bacterium | reverse complement strand
TCATCGCTATTGGTGTCTTTTGCAAGATAAGCAAATCCCTGTCCCCCGGCTCCTAGCTTCCTGATAACTTCGTAACGACCATCACGAAGGCTCAGTCCGGCTGTCAGCGGCTGCAACTTCTCTCTTTTGGGCGGGGCTGCCAGGGCTTGGAGCCAGAGTTCTGTGTAGCTATGCTCTGCCGGAAGCTGGAGGGCTAGCATCACGTCCGATGATCTCTGGATTCCGGGGGCGAATTTTTCGATGGCGGTGAGAATGTCCTGTCTCTCTTCAATAGTCGGAATGGAGTTCAGGTTTAGTTTAAGAGGCTTGCTTCCGTATTTCTTGTGGAAGTGAAGCACGCTATCACTGCCTCCGGTGGATTTCCCTTCGTTTTCGATGGTGATCTTTTCGATCTGTTCCCAGGCAAGGAAGCTGAGCTCTTTAATAAGAGTCTCTGACTTTCTAAGAAACTTTATGCCTTTCTTAGAGAATTCGAGGTAGTTAGGGCTCATAAAGTAGACCATGAGCATTGTCCACAGACTAACTCCTGAAAAGATCAAGAAGCTTGAAATTACCCCGAAATTGCCCGTTGCTGTTGGTGGCAGCGGACCATTTTCAGGACCGCTTGGAAATATCTGACTTATCAAATCCGATAGCATTCCCCAGATCTGGAAGCTGCCATAGAAACCCAGTCCTATTAACAGGGGCGCCAACAAGAAGGCGACAGCAAACTTCAGTTTGCGATTCTTGTCTTTCTTTCCGCTCGTAAATCTCTGGGATAGCCACTTCTCTATGGTGGCGAAGCGACGATAGCGAATCACCTTTTTGTTTTTGTCTTCTACTGATGCTATAACCGTATAGTCTTTTGCCAGGATTTCAGTGAAACTGTTCCTGATACCGCTCGCGAAAAAAGGAATTAGCAGAGGGTAAAAGGTTGCGCCCAGGGTGCTGGAGAAGAAATAACCCAGGCTTGAAAATATTGACTTTGTCAGTTGCGGTGGCCTATTCGGCTTCGCTTTCATTGCCGCTATAAAACTTTGCATGCTCATATACCAGAACATTTCAAACGTTATCCAGAAAAAGAGAAGAGTATAGAGTCCTAAATTGATCCATTCCGGAATCCAGGGCACCATATCTATCCTGGTGCGCGGCAATATGCAAGTGACAAACATGATTACAATTGAGCCATAGAGAAATCTGAAGGAGGTGAGCGCTTTTGGTGCCAGAAGGTGTTTTCTGCTGTCTTCCGGAAATGCCTCGTATGCTATTTTTTGATACTTAATGCTCGACCAGCCCCAGGAACCCGCCGCAAGGAACATAGAAAGGGCCAAACTAACCGAGCCAATCACTCCCATATCTAGAAAGGATAAAAGGAACAGAAGCGTCGCCACCAGTGGTACCAGTAGTCCTGGCAAATTATACTTGTCGAGCAGTTTCTTGGCGGGTGCTTCTTCCGGGGGAATAGATAGGCTCTCCTCTGAATTGCTGGAGTTTTCTATCTCTTTCTCAGGTTCTTCATTCTCCACCAGACTGAGTTGATTGTGCGCTTTGCTATCCTCTCCAGGAGTTTCTTTGAGGACCGGAGTGGCTTCTTTCTCCTCAAGTTTAGCGCTCAATTTTATCTCTTCGATGTTTTCTTCTTTCATTTCGCTGGTAAGTCCAATCTGATCTATGGAGTGGTGCCGGACTTTAATTCTGAATCAATTTCATCCAGAGCTGCTAGAAGCGCCTCCGCGCTCTGGGTGCGATCTTCTTTTTCGAATTCGGTTAGCTGCTTGATCAGATCACAAATAGATTGATGGGCTTCCGGCAGGATTGATTTTAATTCCGGTTGGGAGAGGGGAACAGGATCTCGGCCGGTGAGAAGGTAGTACATCGTGCCCCCCAGGGCATAGAGGTCGCTTACTGGAGATGCTTTGCCTCTCAACTGTTCCGGGGCTATATAGGCTTGTTTGCCGATGAGAGTACCGGTGGCGGTGCCGACAAATTCGTTGGCAGCTCCGAAGTCGATGATGACGATGTCCCCATTCTCTCTCAATAGAATGTTGTCCGGGGTCATATCCCTGTGAATAACCGGTGGACTTTGACTATGAAGATAGAGAAGGGCTTCTGCTATCTGCCTGATCCACTTCACCACTATTCTTTCCGTTTGTATACCATTTTGCACAACAAGCTGTCTCAGGTCCTGACCATGAATATAGTCGAGAAGGAGATAGTTCCTGTCATTCTCCACGAAATAATCGACCACGCTGGCGATGGATGGATGGGAGAGCGAGAAGAGCATCTTAGACTCTCTCAGGATATACTCCTCGGCGGTTTTTCTATTCTCTTCATCCACGTCTTCGGGCACCACAGCCTCTTTGAGAATGAAAAGATCTTGTCCGTCTTTTTGCACCAAATAGATAGCCGAGAGCCCACCAAAAGCCAACTGTTTCTCCACAACCAGGCTGCCGTCTTTTAATTTTGTGCCTGGTTCCAGAGGGATGAAAGTGGTGGCATGAAAACGTCTAGCCAGCTCTTCTTCCCACATCTGGGTGTAGCCTATCTTCAAAGTGTCGGTGTTGGAGCTTTGTAGCTCTCTCTGGTATTGGATCAACCGATCACTGCGAGTGCACTTTTTCCCCCATAGCTCTATGGCGAGAAGCATCTCTTCCAGTTGTTGCTTGTCAAATGAGCTGAGGGATAGAACAACGCTGCTATCCGGTTTGAAAGTGAGCTTCAGATATGTGTCCTGTGATGTTTCAATCAGCTCCGCTTCCGAGAGCTCGTCCCAGTTCCGATGGCGTTTGAATTTCAAATGCCTGAGAAGGAACAGGGGAAAAGACATTCCTTCTTTGGTTATGTGAATGCTCTTGTCTTCGGCGAAGGCGGAGTATAGAAGTCCGAACAGGAAGGTGAAAAACAAGGTGAGCAAAAGAGACAATGTCAGCCAGGGGGGAATGGCAGGCTGGTACTGGATGATGAACACAATAAGTATTGCCAGAGTAGCCGGGGCTATCACCGACCAGATCGGAAAGACCGCATAAGCAATCCAGAGGAGCGGCTTCATCTGTTTCTTCTTGTATACTACGCTTAGATGAAGTTCCGCCATTTGTAATTCACCTGAGTTCTCTTATTTACTTGATTCTTGTTTAAGACCGTTGGAAGTTCCGGTGATACCGCTAGCAGTTCCATTGCTGCCGATATTATCTTTGATCTCTTTGAATTCGCCGGAAGGTTCTCCGTACAAACTTCTAGCCATCTCAAGGGCGCTCTCTTCGTAAATCTCGGCTTCGGTCTCGTTATTCTGGAGCTTGCAGATTTTGGCCAGCTCCACCAGGGTCTCGATGATGTCGGCATGCTCATTTCCTAAAATTTTGTACCGCATCTCTAGAACACGTTTGCATGTGTTCTCCGCTTCATCATATTTGCCGCCTTTCATGAGCAGGTGGCTGAGTTGCATTAAAAGAATCAAGGTTTCAGGATGGTCTTCATCGAAGAGTAATTCTGTTATACGAATTGCTCTTTTCATGGCTGCTTCTGACTTTTCGTAGTCTTCCATTCTAGCCAGGAGAGCCCCTATTTTTCTGAGTAAACCGATAATCGCTTTTTTAGGAGGATTCTTTAACTTTTCCATGGAGGTGAGGCACTGCTGATACAGATCTTCTGCCACATCAAACTCGTTTTTCTCCACGAGGCGCTCGGCCAGGAGCTTGATTTTGCCAAGCAATCTCCGGAACTTATCTGATTCCGTGTCAGCCAGGGTCTTCTTAAAAGTCCGCATTACATATGGTGCGGCCACGGTTAGGTAGCCTTGCTCTATGAGCAAGTCGGACAGCTCGTCAACTACTCCCAGAACATCTTCGTGTTCAGGACCAAGATAGCTTTCATAGTCTTCGAGGACTTCTTTGTAGACCGTGGTCGCTTCAATTTTGTTGTCTTTTCTAACAAGAACCCTGGCCAGGGAGCGCATATGTTCGGACTTGTTCAGCTCGTTTTTAGTCTCTTTGTGTTCACAGAGGTCTATAAGCCTTTTGTAGAGAGATTCCAGACCATCCCAGTTCAGAGTCGCTTCATATACCGGTATCAGATGTACAAGAGTCTTATGCAGCTCTTTGCCGGTTTGCAATTCGGCCATCTGCTCATAAAACCTGGCGGTCTCCACCGGCTGTTCGGTGGAGATTGTCAGATCGGCTAGCTTATTGAGGAGTTGAAAGCACTGTTCATGTTCGCTGCCCAGGGTCTTTCTGGAAATCTCAAGGGCTCTTTCATAGAGTGGCTTTGCTTCTTGAAATTTACCCTGCTCCATATACAGATCAGCCAGTTTAATGGAAGATTCGGCCACTTCGGTGGTCTCTGAGCCGTGGAGTTGATTCCTTATGGAATTGGACTTCTCAAGATACTCCTCTGCTTCAATCGGTCTTCCCTGTTTTAGAGCGATTTGGGAGAGTGCCTCCAGAATATCTGCTGTGTCTTCGTGCACTTCTCCCAGAGAGTTCTCCAGGGCAACCAGAGATTGTTTGTAATAAATCTCTGCTTCATCTAGCTTCCCTGCCGCTCTATGGCTGTTGGCTATGCCTTCTAAGGCCCAGCCGACAAGCTCGTTGCCTTTGCCGCTTATGGCAATATCTTGAAGTATGGAGGTGGCACCGGCGCTTGGATAGGCAACGGCCAATCTAATGGCCACTTCGTCATTGCCCAGGCGTCGAATGGCAGAAATCAAAGCACTCTTTTTCTCTTCATCATCGTCGAGAAGTCCGACGAATTTGTCCACCGCGGACATCTCTTCGAACTTTGCTTTAAGCTCCTCCAACTGAACTCTGATCTTTCTAGTCTCTTCCACCAGTTCTGGTGGCAGAGAGCTGGATTCGCTCTTGAGTGAGTTGATCAGAGGTTCAAGCTCCTTTACGATATCCGTATCGCTCTGGTTGAGACTTTTCTGAACCGGAAGATTGGCGTGGCTGTCGTTAATGGCTTTTATGCTTTCAGTGCTGAGCAGCTTGACCTGTTCTTCCACGCTCTTTTTGTGATTCTCAAAAATTCTTTCGATGGTGCCTATAGTTCTGGCGTTATCGCTGGCGCTTCGGTTATCGCTGCCGATTAGCCCTTTTATCTCTTCCAATAGGGCTTCTCTTTGAACCCGTTCATACTCGAAGCGCTGCCGGACTATGACAATTAGAAAGATTGTCAAAATCAAAGAGGCGCCACTTACCAGTATGTAGAAATTCTCCATATCAGTTTTGCGTGTATCTGTTTATGGTCTCTTCAGTGCGGGAGTAAATTGTTTTCAGTTTACCCACCAGATCCGGTATCTGTTCCCAGGCACCGCTTTTGGCCGAGTGTTCCAGGGTGCTGGCTGCTGCTTCCAGGGGTTTTGCTTTTACTACTCTGCTGCACCCTTTGATCATATGGGCGCTGGCTCGTATCTCTTCCGCGTCCCTTGCTTCCATTCCAGCGTCGATTCGAGGCAGTGCCTGGGCAGAGTCTTCCAGAAATGCCTGGGCCAGCTCCCTGGCTGTCTCCGGATCGAATTCGTCTTCAAGCTCTTCGAGATTGGCAAGCTCTTTGTCATCTAAGATGGGATTTTGTTCTGACATTGTCTTTGTGGTATTACTTCGAGATTAGGGAATCGTCCGGACAAACTTTTTTTAGCTCTTCCTGGGTCTGAACGAATACGGCTTTCAGTCTCATGTACTTGACCCTTACCTGTGTCCAGTCTTCTTTTTCGGCAATCTCAATGATGTCGGAGGTCAATCTAGTCATAAGTTTCATTCCCAGCGCGGCGCAGGGACCTTTGACTGCGTTGGCAAAGTGAACCACGGAGTCCGCATCTTTCTCGTCTATGGCTAACTGCATACATTCTATGTAAGCGGCCATGTTGGAGAGGAACAGTCGGCTGATCTCTTCAACCTCTTCCTGACCATAAAGCTTCAGCATCGAGTTTATGTCCAGAGGTTCCACATCGGCATGCAGGTCCTCTTCTCCACCCTCACCCGGTCCTCCTTTGCCTTTCTCCTGGGCCGAACCAATTGATCTTTCGATGGCCTCTTTCAGCTCTTTGCGGCTGGAGCCTTTGGTGATGTAGTCGTCCATGCCGGCAGCGATGCACCGGTCACGATCGCCTTCCCGGTCATAGGATGTGAGGGCGATAATCGGCACTCTTCTGTGGGAGTAGGCTTCGGTGGCGCGAATTTTACTGGCTGCTTCGAAGCCATTCATAACCGGCATGTCGCAGTCCATCAGCACCACTTGATACTGCTCTTTCTCCATGGCTTCTAGCGCTTCTTTGCCGTTATTGGCCACATCCGCTTCATAGCCCAGACGCTTCAGGTGAAGGAGTAGAAGTTTTTGATTTACTGGGATATCGTCTACCACCAGCACTTTATTTGATACCGGTTTCTCTTCCACCACGTCAGTGCCGAAGTCGACTACCATGGATTCGACATTGTTCTCTTCATCGTCATCCATATAACTGGCGTCCAGTTCATTGGGACCGCCTATGGCCGCGTAGGTACCGCTGGTGCGTGGCTTCCTTTTCTTTTTACCGAAGAGGGTGTTCCTGAGGGATTTGCCTCCCTTCACCGCTTCTCTGTGGTCTTCCGGCTCTTGCTGACCTTCTGCTGCAGGAGATTCTTCTTCCTCTATCTCCTCATACTCACTTTCGATGGTGTGTTCTTCTTCTTCTTCTTCGAGATGTTCTTCTTGAACAAACTCTTCTTCCAACTCCGGAGTCTCTTCGATTTGGGTGTACTCCGTCTCTATACTTCTTTCTTCATCAGCGTCCGCTTCATAAACTTCTTCATGATGCTCCAGCTCGAGTTCATCAAGTTCTTCGAAGTCTACTTCATCACCGACCTCTTCCTCGTACTCTGGTTCGTGGAGTTCTTCTTCTGTGAGGGGCTCTTCTTCCGGTTGATGCTCATCTTCCTCCCAGGCCGCGGAGGTGGTTTCGTCATTATGAGTATATTCTTCCCAGAGGTTCTGACCATAGTCCTCGCTGTCCACAACCTCGGGCCAGGGCAGATTCTCTTCTTCTGCGTCCCTACTGTTTTGCTCCTGTTCGGCAGTTGATCCGGTCATGGTCGCCATTTTGCCGAAAAGAGATTCGGGAGAAGAGGAAGAACTTTCCGGATCTTCCTCCTCGGCATGATCAGCATCGGTCTCTTGTTCATAGACCTCATGCTCTTCCTCATCATCTTCTTCTAATTTCTCCTCGAATTCGCTTTCGACTTCCTGATATTCTTCGATCGCTTCATCAAGGTTCTGGTCGACTTCTGGCTCCGATTCGAATATTTCGTTGTCGTCGTGATTGAAATCATCAGCGGAGTCAAAGGTCTCTTCGTCGTGGGTGTTTACTTCTGTGCTCGCCGACAGTGATTCGGTATAACCTGGATCAGTGTGACGAGCTATGGACTTTTTTAGATGACTATCTCCTTCTTCGTGACCGGCGTCCTGGGGGATGCCTCTGTCTGATAATAACCTTTGCACGCCGGTATTAGACAGTTTGCTGGCAAGCTCCTGAAGTTGGTCCTGGGTGCTGCCGACCTGGGCAATCTGGCTGCTTATGGTCTGGCAGATGTTTGCTATAGACTCTTCAATCACTACCTCTTCGGTGGTGTCGAGCATGAAAAGCATGGCGCCGCCGGTGGAAGTGTCTCTCTGGTCGTTATTTGTGAACGGAGTGGCGGAGAAGGTGATCCATTTCTCCGTGTCGCCTGACCCTGCTCCGGACTTCAGTAACAGGCGCATATCGGTTACCGATTCTCCGGCAAGCGCGATGCTCCAGGGCAGCTCGTCCGGGGAGAGATGATTTCCGGATTCGTCAATGAAAGCAAGGGAGTCGTCATGGCGATTCAAGATGAATTGATAGCCGAGAATCTCACCTGCTGTCTGGTTGTGGAGGAGAAATTTTCCATGGGGACCGATCAGGACTGCTCCGAGAACCGAGTTCTCCAGAATCTCACTGACCACTCCTGGAAATCTTGCTAGACCCTGGTCCAGGGATTCTGCCGAATTCATCAGGGATGAAATGGCGTGGGTCGCGTCTGCCAGTCCTGGTCTGGCTTCCACCGAAGATCTGATGGTTTCAACTGTTTCATTTATCTCGCTAAGTCTGGCTTTTAAAGACTCGACGTGCCGACTCCAGTCGTTTGTCATTCTGGCTTTCCTTTATGTCTGAATCGCTTGCCTGTGATTGAGCCCCTTATTGCTAATAAGGTCCACAAATACCTTGTACCCGCTCTATATGGAAAGAAACATATATATAAACCGGGCTTTTATCTGCAACCGGCAAACTGTCTATCTAGCTGATTAGCCATTTTTTGCCCGATTCAGGCTTTCTTCTCCAGTTTGCAGATAGATTGATAGAGAGAGTAGATTAAATTTGCCGCCTGACCCGGTCTGAGCTTCATGGCCTCGGACCTGTTCTCCGCCCTCAATGGAACAGAATTCTGAAAAGCCTGCTTTTGACCGCTTCCCTCCCTGTCTTGATCTTGTCGGATGGCATCAAGGAGCCTTTTAATCTGCTCAGCGATGAATTCCGGCGGCATATTTTTAAGGATGAAGTCGTCACACTCAGAATTTACTATGTCATAAATCTCCGACGGATCGAGGACCGTGCTGAGCAGTACTACATAGATATCACTGGTGGTGCTATTTGACTTTATCTCTTTACTGAGTTGATATCCATTCTGCACAGGCATGTTTACGTCGCTGACCACCAGGGTCGGTTTTGAGTCTCGAATTATCTCCAGGGCCTGAGCGGCACTTTTAGCCACTTTTGTATTAATTCCCTGCTGCTGAAAAGCATGTTGATACAAAAGTGCCTGGGTCATTGTATCTTCAACCAGCAATACCAGACTTTCCTTCTTGTCAGTCACGAAGTTCTCCTTTTGGTGGTAGTCAGCTCCAAAAGCAGCCTGGAGATAGATTCGGCATTCAATATATGATCTGCCGCTCCAATTCTGATAGCTTCCCCCGGCATTCCGTGCACGATGGAGGTTTTTTTGTCCTGGGCAACGGTGATACCACCTCTTTCCTGTATCAGTTTCAGCTCGGCGGCACCGTCCTTGCCCATCCCGCTAAGCAAGACCCCGATACTTCTTTTCCCGAAATTTTTAGCAACGGAGTCGAACAAAAAAGACACCGAAGGTCTCACTCCATTGACATACTGGCGGTTCGAAACCTGCAGGCTCCCTGCTTTTGTGACGCAGGTCTGGTATCCGTCAGGACAAACATAAGCTTTTCCTGCTGCCAATTTCTGGTTGTCGGCAGCCACCTCAACATCGTATCCGGTGGTGTTTCTCAACCAGCTCACGAATCCGTCCACAAAGCCTTCGGCTATGTGCTGAGCGATTACTATTGGTACCGGAAAGTCCTCGGGCAGAGGCTTTAGAATTTGTTGTATGGCTGTGGGACCGCCGGTGGAGGCTCCCACCGCAACTACCAGGTGCTCCGCGCCGTTCCGGCTCTTCTGTCCGGAGGGTTTTGCTTTGTTCTTTGTCAGGTCCGTCAAATCTCTTCTGGTTACAAGCTTGATCTCCGCCATCAGCTTGACTGTGGAGATCAGTTGGCTTTTCAGCCTCTGGTAGTCTTCGTGACCCAGACCGACCGGCTTTTCTATGGCAGCCAGGGCACCGGCTTTTAGAAGGTCAAAAGCTTTTACCACCGAAGATCTTTCCGAGACCGCGCTGACCACCACTATGGGGATGGGGAATTCCCGCATCACGTGATTAGTGAATTCAAGACCGTCCATCTTTGCCAGCTGAATGTCCAGGGTTATGAGATCAGGCTTTTTCGATCGCTCTATTTGATCACTTTCAAGGAACTCTAGGGCTTCTTCAGCGGAGCAGAAAACACTGGTCACAAGAATCTGATCATCGCTCTCCAGAATCTCCTTGAGCAGACTTTGCACCACCGGCGAATCTTCCACGATCATTACTCTTATGTTTGCCATCGTGTTTGATCGAACCTCAGACTAGCCTTTTGACCATATCGAGCAGATTTGATTTCTCGAAATTGCTTTTAACAAAGTAGGCGCTGGCTCCTACCTCCACTCCTCTCTTTCGATCCTCAAGGGAAGCGAGAGAAGTAACAACGATTATCGGGATAGTTTTGTGTTCTGATTCTGTTCTTATCTTTTTAGTAAGCTCAAAGCCGTTCATTCTAGGCATCTCAACGTCGGTTATCACCAGGTCGAATTGATTGTTGCCGAATTTATCAAATCCGTCCACACCGTCCGAAGCCACTGTCACTTTGTAGCCCGCGGATTCCAGAATATTCTTGAGCAGCACCCTTGATGTGATTGAATCTTCCACGACAAGGATGGATCGCCTCTCGTTCTTCTCTTCTTTCACGGGCCCGGAGACCGGCTCTGATATCGGAATAGTGCCGGTGAGAGCGCCGACAAGGTAGGGTGAGCTGAGGACATCTTTCATGTTTATGACCACGGCAAGATCGCCTGTCTTTAGTTGCGTCGCGCCTGCTATGTTTCTAACCCGGGAAAGCGGAGAAGGTAGGTTCTTAACCGCCACTTCCTGTTCTCCGGATACACCCTCCACCGTTAGAGCGATGGGATATTCCGAAGTCCCCACAATCAGTGCTATCGATTCTTCCAGGCTTTGCCTGGACTCTATCTGCAAAATGTCTGCCAGGCGAATAATCGGCAAGAGTCGCTCGTTGTAGTTCAACGTCCACTTGCCCTGCAGCATTCTGACGTCCTGGTCCATTAGTCTCACTGCTGAATTTATAGCTATTGTCGGTATTACCACTGTCTGGTTTCCAACTTTGGCTGTGATACCTACCATGGTGGCACGCCTGACCGGCACGATTATTCGAAAAATTGTCCCCTGTCCTTTTTGAGAGGAGATTTTTACGCTGCCGTTTAACCTGTCCACATTCTCCTTGACGATGGTGAGACCCAGTCCTCTTCCCGAAATGTCGCTTACCTCCTCCTTGGTGGAGAATGAAGATCTGAAGAGGAGTGCCAGGATCTGTTCTTCCGACATGGATTTTAAAGTCTCTTCCCGCACCAGTCGTTTCGCCAGGGCTGAGCTTTTCACTTTTTCTATGTCAATTCCTCTGCCGTCGTCTTTGACTTCGATACTTACCTTGCCACTACCGATAGGTTCAAGATTTATTTCGAGGGAGGCTGTCTGTTCCTTCCCTGCATTTAAGCGATCTTCTGTTGTTTCTATTCCATGATCGATGCAGTTCCTGATTATATGAATTATGGGATCTTTTAACTCATCGAGAATATTTCTATCGATGTGTACTTCGGAGCCCTTGACTTTCAAGGATATCTCTTTACCCTGGTGGCGAGTGATATCCCAAACGATGCGCTCTAGAAGCGGAGTCAAAACTTCGAATGGCACCATCGTTAACTCGCGTCCTTTTTCTAAGAGCGAGTCTATTAGATTGTGCATGGTTCTCTTGTCCGCCACCACAGTCTTTTCGATGGTGTTGAGGGTCTCCATCATTTTGCCCACAAAGCTGTCGTGGAGGTCCACGAAGTCTCTCAAGTCTGTTACTCTCAGATCAAGACCGGTGCCCAGTCTTTTGCCGCCTCCGTCGCCAATCTGGGTGAGATTTTCCAGTTCGGGTCTCAGTCTTTGCCAGCGTCTGGTCCACTGGCTTAATATAGAGTGGATCTCTGAAATCTCAGAGATTCGCTGTTCTGAGGCGAGTTTGCCGTAGACCAGCTCCTCCGAGAGTTTTACATAGT